>JAIRRF010000288.1 GCA_031256115.1 Treponema sp. | reverse complement strand
TGGCCGGGTTGGACCGGGGGGTCCTTCCACTGGGGCTTTGATCGATGTCGATGACTTTATCGATTTCTTCGTCCCCTTCCAGGCTTTCGTAGACCCCCTCAACATGATTACTGCCGTAGATTCTGTTTGCCAGAGCGGGATACAGGACATCGCTTAAGAGGGTAGATTTTCCCGAACCGGATACACCGGTAATGCAGGTAAAAATCCCCAAAGGAATGTTTATGTTAATGTTTTTCAGATTATGTTCCGCTGCCCCCGAAAGACAAAGAGCATGTCCGTTTCCCTTCCGACGTTTTTCGGGAATCTTCATTTTTAGGCTTCCCGCCAGATATTGTCCGGTTAAGCTTTCTTTAACCCTCATAACTTCCCGGGGACTTCCCTGGGCTACCACTCTGCCGCCGTGGACGCCGGCGCCCGGCCCCAGGTCTACAATATGATCCGCTGTCCGCAGGGTCTGTTCGTCATGTTCCACTACAATCAATGTGTTCCCCAGATCCCTTAAATAAAGAAGGGTGTCGATAAGGCGCTGGTTGTCCCTTTGGTGAAGACCAATGGATGGCTCGTCCAGGATGTAAAGAACCCCCACCAGACTCGAGCCAATCTGGGTGGCAAGGCGTATACGCTGGGCTTCTCCTCCGGAAAGGGTTGCGGATTTCCGTTCCAGGGATAAATAATCCAGCCCAACGTTCTGCATAAAGCCCAGCCTGGCGTTTATCTCTTTCAGGATCTGCCTGGAAATGATCTTTTCGTTTCGGCTCATCTTAAGGGTCTCAAAAAATTTTAATGAATCAATTACCGACAGGCTGGATAACTCCCAGATATTTTTCCCCCCCACAGTTACTCCCAGGGCTTCCGGTTTAAGCCGCTTGCCTCCGCAGTCCCGGCAGGATTTTTGGCTCATGAATTTTTCCAGCCATTCCTTGATTCCTGAAGACTGGGTCTCCAGGTAGCGCCGTTTAAGATCTTCCAGTACTCCGGGAAAACGGGAATTGTATTCAAAGTGCCCCGTACCGTCCCGGTTTTCGTAGCGGACCCGGATTTCGTCCTTGGACCCATACAGAATGGCCCGGACTACGGTTTTGGGAAGATCCTCAAAAGCTGTGTCCAGACTGAATTTGTAATGTTTAGCCAGACTGTCAAAACGGCTGCGGTGCCAGGCGCTGTCCGGATTGTAGGGGACACAGCCTCCTTCATTAAAGGAAAGACTTGTGTCGGGAATCACAAGATCGGGATCAAATTCAAGTCGAATCCCCAGGCCGGAACAGGCAGGACATGCCCCGTAAGGATTGTTAAATGAAAAAAGCCTGGGCTGGAGCTCCGGTATTGAAATACCGCAGTCCGGGCAGGAACTTTTCTGGGAAACAAAGTACTCCTGATGCTTTTCTTCCCCCTTTTTCTGGGCTAAAACCAGCATGACACCCCCGGTAGTTTCCAGGGCGGCTTCCACCGATTCGGCCAATCGGGATCGGATATCCTCTCCTACCACCAGACGGTCCACGATAATTTCTATGGTATGTTTTTTTTGTTTATCCAGTTTGATTTCTTCATCCAGGCTTACGGGTACACCGTCGATTCGGGCACGGGCAAAGCCGGCCTTCCGGGCGTCCTCAATTATGTTCCGGTGTTCTCCTTTTTTACCCCGGATCACCGGCGCTAAAAGCTGTACACGATCACCTGTTCCCATAGCCATGATCGTGTCGATGATCGAATCCACCGCCTGTTCTTTAATTTCCCTGCCGCATTCCGGGCAATGCGGAATTCCCGCCCGGGCAAAGAGCAGCCGGTAATAGTCGTAAATTTCCGTGACTGTTCCCACAGTAGACCGGGGATTACGGTGGGTGCTTTTTTGTTCTATGGAAATGGCCGGGGAAAGCCCTTCAATATAGTCCAGGTCGGGCTTGTCCATTCGGCCTAAAAATTGCCGGGCATAGGCGGACAAACTTTCTACATAACGCCGCTGGCCCTCGGCAAAGATCGTGTCAAAGGCCAGAGAGCTTTTTCCCGACCCGGAAAGGCCTGAAACAACAATAAGCTTGTCACGGGGCAGTTCCAGATCAATGTTTTTTAAATTATGTTCCCTGGCACCCTTGATGATAAGCTTGTCCATGGCCTAAGCATAACATGGTTCACCGGTACAATACCATTACGGAAACCTGGTACATCACAATAAGGAATAGCAGAAAATAGAGAAATAAACTAAAATAAGTAAAAATAACAGGGAGAAACAAATAGGGTGTTAGTAATTTTTTGCAGAATATTTCAGTTTGTATTTAATTATGGGGCCAGAGTTATTCCCTGGCGAAAGGCGGTTCCTGTAGTCGGAAAAGGCAGTATCGGGAAAATACCTGAGTTACTTAGTGAAAAAAAAGTAAATAAACCAATGCTGGTGACAGACAGAGGGCTGGTTAATGCAGGTATTGCAGCCCGGGTTATTGACATACTTGTAAAAGCGGAAATATCTCATATAGTGTTCAGCGATGTTGAAGCTAATCCTTCGGTAAATACAGTGAACGCCATTCAAAAAATGTATTTGGCGGAAGGCTGCGACAGTTTCATCGCACTGGGAGGCGGTTCTTCCATGGATGCGGCAAAGGGGGCGGCAGCCCGGGTGGTACGGCCGGGAAGAAGCGTAAACCAATTGGGAGGCCTCTTTAAGGTTTTAAAAAGATTACCGCTATTTATTGCAATACCAACCACCGCGGGAACCGGCAGTGAAACCACTATAGCAGCTTTAATTACCGACACAGAAACCCATCACAAATATGCCCTAATGGACCTAAGCCTTATCCCCCATTATGCTATTCTTGATCCTGAACTGACCATTGGGCTGCCTCCTGCAATCAGCGGCACCACAGGCATGGACGCCTTGACCCATGCGGTGGAGGCTTTCCTCTGCTGGACTTATAATACCAGGGAAAGCATCCAATTTGCCCTTGACGCTGTAAAAATAATCTTTGAAAATCTTGAAACCGTTTATGCAGACGGAAACAACATTGCGGCACGGCAAGAGATGCTCCTT
>JAIRRF010000287.1 GCA_031256115.1 Treponema sp. | reverse complement strand
TGCACCAGCTTCAGGTAGTCCTTAACCTGGGAATCAATTTGGGTTTTGGCCGTTTTTTTAAGACGGAGAGAAAATGCTACGTTATCAAAGACCGATAAATGCGGAAAAAGAGCATAGTTCTGAAAAACCGTGTTGGCCTGTCGTTGATTGGGTGGAAGGCTGAGTATGTCAGCACCGTCAAAGGTAACTATTCCGCAGTCAGGGCTTTCAAAACCCGCAATAATCCTTAATAGGGTAGTCTTTCCGCAACCCGAGGGCCCCAACAAAGAAAAAAACTCCCCTTTTTCTATTACAAGGTCTATATTGTGCAATACCGGAAAGTCGCCGAAGGATTTAGAAACCCCCTTGATGACCACATCGCTCCCTATCAACTCTGACCCTTCAACCTCCTGTGGAAACAAAGGAAAAATTCCGTATAGCGTACAATGGGGTTTTTACAGTATATTGTCAAGTAGTGTTACCATCATTCCTCCGGCTTTGTTATACTAGTACCATGAAGAATTTATTTAATTTTAAATTTGCCTATATTGCTCTTTTTGCCCTTTTTATTATATTTTCTTCCTGTACTGCCAGACTAAATGCCAGGCTTATTCAGGACGGATCCGGTAACATTCAAATACAGGCCGGGCTGGAACCGAACATGATTGCCCTGCTCCGCAGCTTTCGCGGTTTAAGCAGCGGCGGCCAATCAAACCCTGCATTGGATGCTGCTTCCATAAACCGCTCCCTTCAGGCTTCGCCCGGAGTTTCATCTTCTTCCCTGCGGAACACCGGACAGGAAAAGATTGAAGGGATTGTTGGAATTAGCCGTTTCGGTGATTTGCTTAATGCGGGGGCAAACCGTTTTATCAGTTATCAGGCGTCTTCCGGGGCTGTTTCGGGCCGACTGGCAATTAATTTGAACAGGAACATTGCTCCCCGGGTTCTTGAACAGATTTCTCCTGATCTGGTGGATTACCTGTCCGCCCTTATGGCTCCGGCAGCCACCGGAGAGATTCTTTCCAAAGGGGAATACCTGAGCCTGGTGGAATCGGTCTACGGCAAGGCCCTGGCAGGAGAAATTTCCGCATCCAGGATCACGGCAGTGATTGCCCTTCCCGGCCCGGTTAAATCAGTTAAGGGAGGCACATACTTAGGTCCGGAAGCACGCTTTGATGTTCCTGTAATAGATCTTTTGGTTTTGGAACGGCCCCTGGACTACGAGATTACTTGGTAGCAGCAACCCTGTTATAATCCCAATACTTCGTTCACTTTTTCTATAATCTGGGCGGCGGTAAAAGGTTTACCCAGATAACCAACGGCGCCCTTTCCCAAAGCTTCTGTGGCGGAAGCTGTATCTGTTTGGGAAGTGATCATTAATATTTTTGCATCGGATTTAATTTTCAGCATTTCTTCAAGGGCAGTAATGCCGTCCATCTTGGGCATGGCAATGTCCATAGTAACCAGGTCAGGAAGGGTTTCTTTGAATATGCTTAAGGCCTCCTCACCGTCAGCAACAGAACCTGCCAGGGTAAAATTCTTTTCTGTCAGTGAACGTTCAATCATTTTTCTTATCATTGTAGAATCATCAACAATGAGCAGTTTCATATGGCAGATACTCCTTTTGGCAGTCCCAGGATTTCTGACCAAACAAGGGCCTGTTGCAGCGGTGTTAATCCGGAAATACCGGTTTGAAAAGGCTGCATAACATCTGATGCAGCAGCCTGTACTGCCGACTCGTTTGTTTTGGTCATAACCTGGCCGAAAATTGCTGAATCTGCGGAAACTTCATTGTAAAAGGAGGGTTTAGGCACCGGCGGGATTACAACAGGCTTCTTTTTTATGGCTTTCTTTCCTACAACCGGCTTTTGACCCGCCTCCCGTGGAGGAAAAAATACTTCTACGGGAGATTTAGGCAGAGCTTTGCCGAAGTCGGGGTTGTTTTGGGCCTCCCGTATTTTCCTTATCAATTCACCGGAAGTTTTCTTTTGCTGTTGCTTCTTGTCCTGTTTATTTTTGGTATTGGCGATACGGAGAGCAACAAAAAGCGCAATGGGAATCAAATATAAAATGTTGTTAAAAAGCTCGTCCATACCGTTTCGCTGCCTTTACTTGGAAGTTCCAATGGAAGAACGCATGTCCGTATCGGCCTGGATGTTTTTTAACCGGTAATAGTCCATTACTCCCAGATGACCGTTTTTGAACGCTTCGGCGATTGCCAGAGGTATCTGGGCTTCTGCCAGAACTACCTTGGCCCTGTTTTCCTGAACCATGGCAATCATTTCCTGTTCCTGGGCCTGGGCGGCGGCACGGCGCTTTTCCGCTTCCGCCTGGAAACGGCGTTTATCCGCTTCGGCTTGATCGGCCTGGAGTTTGGCACCCACATTTTCTCCTACATCTATGTCGGCAATATCAATGGAAAGAATTTCAAAAGCGGTTCCCGCATCCAGTCCTTTTTCCAGAACAGTTTTGGAAATATTATCGGGGTTTTCCAAAACCGCCTTATAGGATGCGGAAGAACCGATGGTGGTAACGATCCCTTCGCCGACCCGGGCAATGATCGTTTCTTCCGTGGCGCCCCCCACAAGCCGCTCAATATTGGACCTGACCGTGACCCTGGCTTTAACGCAGAGCTGAATTCCGTCCTTGGCTACGGCGTCAATCGTTACTTTTCCCTTGGATGATTCAGGACAATCAATTACCTTGGGATTAACGCTGGTCTTTACAGCTTCCAGTACATCCCGGCCGGCCAGGTCTATGGCTGCGGCCCGCTGGAAAGGCAGGGGTATATTCGCCTTGTTGGCCGCAACCATGGCGCGGCTCACCTTTATTACGTCTCCCCGGGCCAGAAAGTGCGTTTCCAGCAAGTCTGTAGAAACATCGATTCCTGCCTTGGACAACATGATCCTGGAATCGACGATAACAGCGGGATTTACATGGCGCAGCCACATTCCCACCAAACGACCCAGCCCTACATGGGCGCCGGATAAAAGCGCCCTAAACCAGAGGCCGAAGAATCGGAAGAAGAGCATTAAAAAACCAAGTGCAAGCAGACCTATAATTACTGCAATAATCATTACTCCGATTGTTATGCCTTCAAACATACTCATACACTCCTTACTGTTATTATATTTCCCTGTATTTTGACCACTTTTATTTCCACCCCCGGTTCTATAAAGGAACCGTCGGTTTCGACCTGGAAGGTTTCGTCCTCAATATCCGCTTTGCCTATGGGACGCAGCATTGTTACGGTTTTGCCGGTCTTTCCTATTAAAGTAGTATAATCCGATTCGACTCCGCCGTCATTCAGCCAACCCCTTCCTTCACTGGCAGTTTGATTAATTTGAGTTTTTAACATAAGCCGGTCAAACATCTTAATTTTGGGCCCCAGGAGGGCGATAATTACAATTCCCGTAATTGCTGTAATAAGCCCCGCAAAAACCACTATAACATTACGACCCATCAGCGTCCACTCCCATTCAAACCGGGGAATGACAAAGTCCTGCATGGAAAAAATCAAGGAAAGGGCGATTAGGAGAATGCCGGAAATACCGACAAGTCCAAAACCGGGGATAAGAAAAATCTCCACCGCCAGAAGACCCAGTCCCAGTACAAAAAGGATTATTTCCAGTGAACCGACCCTGCCCAGTAAAAAACTTGATCCAAAAACCAGCATAAAACAAATTATTCCGGCAGTCCCCGGTATGCCAAAGCCGGGGCTTTGGAGTTCCAAAAAGATCATAATAAGGCCGATGAGAATTAATATGCCCTGCACGGGGCCGGAAACCAAAAATGAGATTACCGAATCCCATGTACTGGGGACGCTTTCTTCCAGTATTACGGCTCCCAGATGATCCAGCAATTCCGCCCGGTCATCGGCCAGCCCGCGGGTAAGGCCGAATTGATGGGCCTCCCCTGCGGTAAGGGAAAGCAGTTTGCCCACGGGAGAAACAATCCCTATCCGCCGTAATTCTCTGGGAGCGTCTTTCTGGCCCGGGCTTAAGGATTCCAGTCGTTCCAGTTCCTGGAGGGTCAACACTTTTTCCACGCCGTCTGCTTCTACTTCCCAAAGTTCTACATCGTAATC
>JAIRRF010000277.1 GCA_031256115.1 Treponema sp. | reverse complement strand
ACCACCCCAAGGCGGCGGAGGCCTTCAAAGTTGACCGGCCTGGAACGGCGGACTTCTATAATACGCCGGGCGCTTTTTGCTCCAAGCCCGGGAACCCGGAGAAGTTCCTCATAGGAAGCTTTTTTTAATTCTACAGGAAACCTGTCCAGGTGCTGTAAAGCCCAGACTGTTTTGGGATCCAAAGCCGGATCAAGATAGGGTTGTTCCGTATTAAGAATCTCCTCCGGTTGAAAGTAATAGAAGCGCATGAGCCAGTCCGCCTGGTAAAGCCGGTGTTCCCTGACCAGGAGCCGCCTGGGTGAAATTCCGGGAGAATATTCCTGGGCAGGGAACGGAGGCAGGGAAGCCACCGGCATATAGGCAGAGTAGTAGACCCGGCGGAGGGAATATTTATTGTAGAGGGCCCCGGAAAGGCCGATTATGGTCCGGTCATCTTCGCCGCTGGCCCCTACCACAAGCTGGGTACTTTGACCCGCCGGAGCATAGTCCGGCGCTGATTTAAGCTTGTGCCGACGATCCTCTTCCGCTTCTCCTGCGGCCTGTTTTATTTCGCTCATCGCTCCAAAGATCGATTTTCCCGTTTTTTGGGGAGCCAGATGTCTTAAGCTTTTTTCTGTGGGTAATTCGATATTGGCGCTGAGTCTGTCGGCCCAGAGTCCCGCCTCACGGATCATTTTTTCCCCCGAACCGGGAATGATTTTCAGGTGAATATAGCCGTTATAGCCCGATTCGGTCCGGAGCTGTTTTGCCACGGCAACAAGTTTTTCCATTACAATGTCGGGATCAGCAAAAATCCCGGAGGATAAAAAAAGCCCTTCGATATAATTTCGGCGGTAAAATTCACTGGTGAGCCTGACCAGTTCATCCGGAGTAAAGGTAGCACGCTCCGTATCGGCAGATGCACGGTTTGCACAGTAGCTGCAATCATAGCGGCATATATTGGAATAAAGTACTTTAAGCAGGCTTACACAACGGCCGTCTCCTGTCCAGGAATGACAAACCCCGGCAGGCACCTTATTCCCGAAACCTCCGGATTCCGTATTTGAACCCCCTGTTGAGGCCCCGCCGCTTCCCGAAGAACCCGAAGAGGCGCAGGAAGCATCGTATTTGGCAGCCCCGGCCAGGATACTGAGTTTTACCCCCAAATCTTGCATAGGTTTACTATACAACAGTATAGGTATATTGTAAACCCCAATTTACCGCATTGGTATCAAAAACCAACATAAGTATAAGGAATTTGTTCATGAAGCAAATTCTGCCCATAAATAACCCACAGAAGGGTGTTTCCCTACCGGGAACTGCCGGTCGTGGCATTTTTAACGGACGCTTTTTGGCGTCACTTTTATCGTAACACGCCGAAAAGTTCCCGGCAGAGAAAACACCCTTCTGCGGGTCTTAACACTCCGTTTCTTTCATGGCATATTCCACATCCAAATATTGGATTTTAGCGCCAATGCATTTATTTCCTGGTGTAAAAGCTAATAACGGACATGAAAGCCGCAACTTGCCGCACTAACATCCGGGTGTTCCTGGGTAAATTGGAGGCGCACCCAGAGCAATAGCGGAGGCGGGTGCCCATGCAAAATCTATGCCTTTGGCAATGAGTTTGCATGGGCAGGCCCCGCCGGTTCTTAATGGTGCGTCTCTCTGATGATTAGGAACACCCGGATGTCAGTGCGGTAAATTAGGGTTATTTTAAAAAAGAACTGCCTTGCTGCTTTACCACCGCAATAAAATTGGCAATGGAACGATCTCCGGTACGTTCAGCGTCTTTGGGGAAGTAGCATCCCGGCAGTTCCCCCCTGGACCGATGATAATCCAGACATTCGCAGCAAACGCCTTTTTTGCCGCAGCTAAAGGTACAGGTACAATGGCTTTTGTTTTCGTTAATATTACAGGTTTTTGTCGTCATGGGGCCTCCATATGTACCATTATACCAAAAAAAGGTACAATGTTTTATGGACATTCCCTTTGCTCCCTGGCCTTCGCTGAAAACCTATGCCAAACTCTTTCCGTCAAAACGTTTTCCGGGACTTTTTTATTATGAGTATGAACAAAAGGAATCCCGGACCAATCAACCGGTATTGATCCTTATCCACGGCCTTGGGGACGAAGCCGATACCTGGCGTCATTTAATTCCCCTGTTGGGAGAGGCCGGATACCGTGTGCTGGCGCCGGATTTACCCGGCTTTGGACGTTCACTGATTACCCGCTCTTCAAGTCTGGGCCGTCACCGGGACGCCGTATTGGAATTAGCCAAAGCGGCCTGTGAAAATCATGAAGCGGGAGCTGTTCTAATCGGTAGTTCCATGGGTGCTGCGGTAGCCGAAGCGGCTGTTTTGGCAGGCGGCCAGAAAAGTAAAGATTCAATTAATCCGGATAATCAATCAGGGTTTATAAAAGCCCTGATTCTTTTGGGGGGTTGTTTTCCCGTAGATTCCGCTTCATCAAAACTCCTGATCATGGCCCTTCCGTTTATAGGAAAAAAATGGTACCGGTCATTCAGAACCAATCCCGAAGGAGCATGGCAGTCTCTTTTTTCCTATTATGGAGATATCCATAAGCTTCCGGAAGAAGACAAAGAGTTTTTACGGAACCGGGTGATGGAACGGGTACAAAGCATACCCCAGGAGCGGGGTTATTTTTCTTCATTACGGAGTATGATCTTCCAAAGTTTACGCCCTTCGTACTTCCGAAGCATTGGCAAGTGGCCGGGAAAAATTGCCCTTATCTGGGGTGAAGATGACCATTTAGTACCCCATTCTCAAACAAACAGCTTCAGGAAACTCCGAATGAACAATATAACGGAGCTTACCCTAATCAATGACGCGGGACATCTGCCCCACCAGGAAAAACCTGTCGAAACAGCCGAGGCAATCCTGGCCTTTTTAAAGACGCTTTCTCCATGATCATTGCATGCGGTGAAGCGCTTATTGATATGGTAAGCGAAAAGGATCCTGCGGGCAGGGATATTTTTGCGCCTTGTCCGGGGGGCAGCCCTTACAATACGGCGATTGCCGCCGGACGGCTTTTAGGGAATGAAAAAGGCCTGCCCAGGACGGCTTTTCTTTGTCGGCTTTCCAGGGACTTTTTCGGAGACGTACTGATCCGGCGGCTGGAAAAGAACAATGTTTCCACGGAACTTATCGCCCGGTCATACGAAAACACCACACTGGCTTTTGTAAAACTTGAGGCAGGAAAGGAACCGGCCTATATTTTTTATACCGAAGCTGCGGCGGATCGCTCTCTTGCTCCAGCGGACATCCCCGAAACTCTTCCCGCCGGAATAAATTGCATAGTATTTGGTTCAATTTCCCTTACCCAGGAACCATCTGCCACGACCATCGAAAATTTTATTTTTCGGGAAAGCCGGCAGGAAGGGCCGGTTATTTCCCTTGATCCCAATGTCAGACCCATGATGATCCGTGACCGTTCTTTTTATGTCCGCCGTTTTGAAAGATGGGTCAGCTCTTCAGGTATTGTTAAAATATCTTCAGCGGACATTGACTTTATTTATCCCGGCATGGGGGCGGATAAAGGGGCGGAAAAGCTCCTTGCCATAGGACCCCAGCCCAGCCCCCGCCTGGTCGTTGTAACATTGGGTGCGGACGGAGCTGCGGCATACTTTGAGCGGGACGGGATTATTAAACAAATAAGAACCCCTGGCGTTGTTCTTCCGGTTGTTGACACTATTGGCGCGGGCGACACCTTCCACGGCGCATTTTTATCATGGCTGGAAGACAAGGGCCGTATGTCCCGTTCCGCTCTTGCCGATCTGACTGAAAACGAAATTCAAGAAGCCTTAATCTTTGCAGTCAAGGCGGCGGCCCTGGTCTGTACCCGTAAGGGAGCCGATCCGCCAAGCCTGGCCGAAGTGAAAACCCTCGAATAATTTACAGGTGATACATGCCGGGTAATAGTTATGGTACAGTGTTCCGGGTAATAACCTTCGGCGAGTCCCACGGTACAGCCCTGGGCTGTGTTATCGACGGATGTCCTGCGGGAGTTCCTGTTTCAATAGAGACAATTACCGTGGAACTCCGGAGGCGGCGGCCAGGTACGGGGGGAGAGTTTTCCAGTGAACGAAACGAAGAAGACATGCCGGAAATCCTTTCCGGTA
>JAIRRF010000199.1 GCA_031256115.1 Treponema sp. | reverse complement strand
GTCCGTTCTTCTTTGGGATTCTGGAATAATTCGGCGGGGCTGTTTTGCTCATGGATCTTTCCGTCTTCCATAAAGATAACCGAATCAGCAATTTCCCGGGCAAAATTCATTTCATGGGTTACGATGATCATCGTCATGCCCGAAGCGGCAAGCTGCTTAATTACATTCAGCACTTCGCCTATCATCTCCGGGTCCAGGGCGCTGGTTGGTTCGTCAAAGAGCATTACATCGGGATTCATAGCAAGAGACCGGGCAATGGCGACCCGCTGCTGCTGGCCTCCGGAAAGCTGCCAGGGGTGGGAATCGGCCTTGTCGGATAATCCTACCCGGGCCAGCAGTTCCAGGGCCTTTTCTTCGGCCTCTTTTTTATGCATGATCCCCAGATCAACCGGTGCAAACATAATGTTTTTTTTCGCCGTCAGGTGGGGAAAAAGGTTGAATTGCTGAAACACCATTCCTATACTGCGGCGGGCCTTGTTCAGGTTGACGTGTTTGTGTGTCATCTCATGACCGTCAATAATCACCGTACCGGAAGTAGGCATTTCCAGCATATTAAGACAGCGCAAAAAGGTTGATTTGCCGGAACCGGAAGAACCGATAACGCAGATCACGTCCCCTTCATGGGCTTCCATGCTAATCCCCCTTAGCACTTCAAGTTTGCCGAAGTATTTATGAAGATCCCTAACGATGACTTTTGCCCCGGCCTCTATGGTGGATTTTTCATTAGTACCGGTATTTGCCGAGGGGCACGCCGTGTTAATATTATTCATTGTACACGCTCACCGGTTCGTGTGCCTGTTTTTGGCGCCATAATCCAGCCTTTTTTCAATATGGGACGAAATTTGAGAAAGTACCGTAATGATAACAAGGTACACCATGCCCACAATGGTCCAGGTGGCAAAGGACTGCATGGTCCTGCCTATGTAGATTTTTGCCTGGTAGACTATATCTGCCAGGCTGATAATCGAAATAATCGACGTGTCCTTTAAACTGATAATGAACTGGTTTACCAGGGCGGGGATGGAAATTCGGACCGCCTGGGGCAAAATGATTCTGAACATTGCCCGGTAATGGGAAAGCCCCAGGCTGCGGGCCGCTTCCATCTGTCCGTGATCGATGGCCTGGATACCGCCCCGGAAAATCTCCGCAATGTAAGCCCCGGCGTTCATCGACAGGGTAATAACTCCCGCGGTAAAAGGCGTAAGGCGGAAATCGAAGCCCAGGGATTGAATAAGCTGGGGAATACCGAAATAAACAAAAAAGGTCTGCACCAGAAGGGGCGTTCCCCGGATAACCCAGATATACGCTTTGGCGATAAGCCGCAGGGCTTTGAATTTCGACATTCCCATAAGGCAAAAAAACAAACCCAGGAAAATGGCGATAATGAGGGCGGCGATGGTGGTTTCCACGGTAATCACCATCCCCCGCAAGAGCAGCGGAAAAACATCCCTCATTACCTGCGAAAAATCCATGCACAAGCCGCCTCCTGGCGGCGAATTATAACAATTATCTTCGGACCTGCCGGATCCGAGCGCTCATGAGTCGAAGGCTCACATGCACAAGCCGCCATATTTCGTCATTTGGTTTTGATGTATTTGTCAATAATTGCCTGATAGGTACCGTTGGCCCTTATATTTACAAGTCCCTGGTCGAACATGTTTAGCAGATTCTGGTTTTTGCCTTTAAGAACGGCAAAGCCGTAGGAAGAACCCCTCTCCATATCTGTGACCATTTTTAAGCCGTTGCCCTGGGAGATACCGTAACCCATGACAGGGTAGTCCTCGAAACATGCGGCGGAGTTACCCGACTTAACCTCTTCGTACATAAAGGGCGATTCATCAAAAAAGACCAGTACAAAACCGTAATGAGACGCTATGGATTCGGCAAAAGTCGCCCCTTCGGTTCCGGTCTTTACGGCAACCCGTTTTCCCTGCAAATCCGCATAGCTATGGATGGTATTGTCATTGGCATTAATCGCCATAACCACTCCGGAATCATAATAGGGCGCCGAAAAATCGTATTTCAGCTTCCGTTCTTCGGTAATACTCATACCGGCAATAACCCCGTCTGCCTGGCTGGATTCCAGGGCCGCCACCGCCGCACTAAAACCCAGGGGCTGAAGCTCGTATTCAAAACTCTGATCCTTGGCAATCGCCACCAGAAGCTCAATGTCAATGCCCACATACTGACCCTGGGCATTCTGGAATTCAAAGGGGGCAAAGGTTGTGTCTGTGGCAATGGTAAATACAGTTCCTTTTTTTTGACCTGAGCATCCGGTTCCCATTATGGCTACAGCCAGAACCGCACAGAATAATGCGACAATACGTATCTGTTTCTTCATGTTGTTTCCTCCAGAAAAAAAGGTATCAGAAATAACGAATTTATACCAGATATTCACACTATTTCCTTGCAATTGTTAAGATTTCCACCATGCTTTCAAAATTAACCGGTCGAAATTCGAAAATAGGTATGCATTCCCAAGCAATCCAGTATAACAGACTACGCCTTGACTAAAATCTATTTCATTTGCTATATTGAACTTATTGGGAAACCAACCGGGTTTTCTTTGGGGGCGTAGTGAAGTTGGTTTATCACGCTGGCCTGTCAAGCCGGAAATCGCGGGTTCAAGCCCCGTCGCTCCCGACATAATTCCATTAAAACCCGTCTGGTGGACGGGTTTTTTTGATACCAACGGACAATAGCGCAGTTGGTAGCGCGCTTGGTTCGGGACCAAGAGGTCGGCGGTTCAAATCCGCCTTGTCCGATGCATATTTTGCATATGGAGGTACCCATGGCCAGGGCAAAAAAGTCCAATACCGAAGAAGAATCCGGTTTTTCGGAAATAATCAATCGTTTTAAAGCCCATCCTTTCCTCTTTGGAGGTACAGTCATTGTTCTGATAATCATTATAATAGCTTTTGTCTTTGTTCCTGCATTACCAACGGCTTTACCTGAAAGGGAAAACCTGGTATTTGGTTATTACAACGGCAAAGCCATAATGCAAAACAGCTATTTTACCCAGGTTTTAAGGGAAACTGCAAATATGGTTGGATTTGATCTGCAAAGTGATTACAACCAGAATTACAGCATGGCCCACCAGGTCTGGTTTCAGGCTTTTATAAGAACTACCATCCACATGGCAGTACTTGAAGAAATGAAAAATGCCGGATACAAAGCCCCTGCCGGAGAAATTGACCGGCTGGTTGCGGCAAATCCGGAATTTATGGAAGACGGCCGTTTTTCCGTTGTCAAATATAACAGCTATGATAAAAACAGGCTGCTTGCACTCTGGAGGAGTACCGAAGAAAACTATATAACCGGCAAATTTTTTGATGACCTTATGGGATTAAAAGTTTCTTCCGCGGAAAAGGACTTTATTGGAAATATGGCCTATCCGGAACGAAGCTTCGAAATAGTGTCCTTTCCCCGGATTGCCTATCCCGATTCGGAACTTTCCGCCTTTGCCGCCGGTAATATGGAATTATTCAAAACCATTCATCTTTCCCGAATTACCCTTTCCGGCGAAAAAGAAGCCCGCCAGCTTATAGAGTCAATTCAAAGCGGAAAAACTACCTTTGAAGATGCGGCCCGTAATCATTCCACCGATGCAAACAAAGACAAGGGCGGAGACATGGGACTCCGCATGGCATACGAAATATTTACCGATCTGTCGGAAGAGCCGGATAGAG
>JAIRRF010000163.1 GCA_031256115.1 Treponema sp. | reverse complement strand
ATCCGGATTCGCAAAACATAGGTGGCTTTTTCCAAAACATGGTATCAAGCGAGAATGGATCAGGCAGTTATTTTTTTGAAGGAGAGGAGCGCCTTTGCATTTATAGACATATTACCGGTTCAAGAGCAGGCTGGCGCCTAGCTATCTCGGTTCCCTTAAATGAAAGCCCCCTGGTAAGCTTAAGGAAGGATTTATTGTTTTCGGCCCTATGCTTCCTGATTGCAGGCGTTATCATTTCAATATTTTTTTCCGGGTTTGTGGCCAGGCCTTTTTATAAAAACGAAGAACAAAACAAAAGTCTTGAGGAACTTAACGAAACTGTTTTGGCGGCTTCCAGGGCCAAGACCTCTTTTCTGGCCAAAATGAGCCATGAAATGCGTACTCCCCTTAATGCAATTTTGGGCTTGTCCTCTCTGGTTTTGGAAACCGACGACTTAGATGAAGAAATTTCAACAAACTTTGAAAAAATAAACAACGCCGGTGCAACCCTCCTTAGCACCGTCAACGATATTCTGGATATTTCAAAAATCGAAGCGGGTAAGCTGGAACTTGTACCGGTGGATTACGAATTCCCCAGCATACTTAACGACACCATAACCCAAAGCATCCTGCATATTGGGGAAAAGCCCATAAAATTTGCCCTAGAAATCGATGAAAACCTACCTGCCCGGCTCTTCGGCGATGATTTAAGGGTTAAGCAGATTATGAACAACCTCCTGACCAATGCCTTCAAATATACAAAGGAAGGGACCGTGGAACTGAGTGTGAATTGCGAGCGGGATGGGGATTCGGTCTGGTTGACTGCCAGTGTCCGGGATACCGGTATTGGCATCCGGAATGAAGATTTGGACAGTCTGTTTTCCGAATATGCCCAGATGGACACAAAAACCAACCGGAAAGTAACAGGAACCGGCCTTGGATTGCCCATTGTTCAAAGAATAACCGAGATGATGGAGGGCTCGATAAAGGTTGAAAGCGAATACGGAAAAGGAAGCACTTTTACGGTCCGGGTAAAACAAAAGTTTGTAACTGACGAAATAATCGGAGCGAATGTTGTTGATAATCTGAAGAAATTCCGTTATTCCGATCAAAAACGCCGCAGCAGTTCCCGGTTGCTGCGAATTAACCTGTCCTATGCACGGGTCCTTGTGGTGGACGATGTGGAGATCAACCTTGATGTGGCCGTGGGCATGATGAAGCCCTATAAAATGCAAATAGACTGTGTAACAAGCGGACTAGCGGCCGTTAACGCCATAAAAAATGAAAAAGTCCGGTACAATGCGATTTTTATGGATCATATGATGCCCGAAATGGACGGGATAGAAGCCGTAAGAATCATCCGGAAAGAGATTGGAACCGAATATGCCAAAACTGTGCCGATAATTGCCCTGACAGCAAATGCCATCGTGGGAAACGAGGAGATGTTTTTAAGCAAGGGTTTCCAGGCTTTTTTGCCCAAACCCCTGGAAATAGCCCGCCTGGATACCGTACTCCGGCAATGGGTACGGGATAAAGAACAGGATATATCCTTAGATGAATCTCTTGTTGACAAGCAAATCAATGACGATCAGGACAAGAAAAGCGGAAATAATTGGATCGAATTGGGAAAAAAAATACCGGGATTGGACGTTAGCAAGGGGATAAAGCGCTTTAGCAACGATGAGGAATCTTACCTTTATATTCTGCGCTCTTATGTCAAGAATACCCCCGGGCTGCTTGCATCTGTTAAAGCTGTTACAGAGGAAAAACTGGCGGATTATGCGATTGTGGTCCACGGAATAAAAGGTTCGAGCCGGGGAATTTGTGCAGAACCATTGGGGGATAAGGCGGAAGCTCTGGAACATGCTGCCAAAGCCGGGGACTTCGCTTTTGTGGAAGCCAATAATTCTTTCTTTATTGAAGAGACAGAAAAATTGATTAACGATTTAACCGGGATGTTCCGGCAAATGACTTCAGATGAAGTAATACCCCAAAAAGACAAGCCGGACAGGGAAATGCTGGAAAGGCTTTTGACGGCCTGCGATAATTTTGAAATTAACACGATAGAGACAGTCATGAAGGAGATCGAGGGTTACGAATATAAATCTGATGACGGTCTTGCGGCATGGCTCCGGGAAAACGTGGATCAAATGAACTTTACAGATATTAAAGAAAAACTATCGGAATTAACCTGACAAATTAAGGTTTTATAGATGCTTTTCTATTGTTTCAATCAATTGATCCGGTAATACCGGTTTGGTCAGAACATCGACGGCGCTGGAATTTCTGGCCTTGCTTAAAAAGGCCTCTCCGGTATTGCCGCTGACAATAATTACCGGCACATCCATATAACTGGGTACTTTCTTTATATCATTAAGGAATTCAAAACCGGAGATGTTCGGCATTTCGATATCCAGAAGGATTAGATCCGCTGTGTTAGTATGAATAAAATTCATGGCATCAGATGCAGATTTAACAATCCGAAGGTCATATTTTGGGACTAAAATCCCCTGAAACAATTTAAGCTGCTGTATATTGTCGTCGATGGCCAGAATTACTTTCTTGTTTGTCATATAAATTTTAGTATAAACAGAATGGAAAAAAATAACAAGTTAATTATTTGTCCGGTGTTGTATTTTACAACAGGTACAGCCCATGACATGAACATGAGAGCGGCCAGGTTTTTCAAAAAGACGGGCGATAAGTATTTCTATTCTCTGGAGCACTGTTCCACAGACCGGACAGACCCGGCGGCGGCCCCCTTCCAGGCAATAAATGCAGCCGGAAATATGCATTAGCCGGTCCGCTCCGTTATTAGAAGAAGGAAAAGCCGAAGATTTAACCTTTTCTCCCATTTCCAGTTTTGCACTGCAAACCGGACAAATCCGGGGTGCGCCGGGAATTCCTTCACCTTTGGGTTTAAGGCTCCGGTTTTTTCGCTTAAAAGCAGGCACAGAAAGATTTTTGGGGGCGAAAAAAAACAAATTAAAGCCGAACCATAGAAGGAACAAGCCGATAAGAATCATTATTAATATATGAAGAAATGTTTCCATAACAATTATTTACCGTAGTATACTGATAATTGTGGCTGTTCTCTATATTATCGGCACCCCCATAGGAAACTTGGGAGACCTGACATACAGAGCTGTGGAGATTCTTCGATCAATAGATTTAGCAGTTTGTGAAGATACCCGGCAAACCCTGAAACTCTTTAACCACCTGGGGATCCGGGTACCACTTCTTTCCTGCAGGGCCCAGAACGAAGAAAACGCCGCCGCCAGGGTGATTGCCGCCCTCAACAAGGGTAAAACCGCAGCATATGCCAGTGATGCCGGTACGCCGGGTTTAAGTGATCCCGGTTCCAGGCTGGCCGCAATGGCTGCGGCGGCAGGTCACGAAGTTATCCCCATTCCGGGGCCTTCGGCTTTCACCGCAATTATTTCCGCAGCCGGCGGAAGCGACAAGACAGTGATTTTTGAAGGTTTTTTGTCCCCAAAAACTGGCCGACGCAGGACCCGGCTTATGGAACTCCTGGCTACAGGCTGGGCCTTTGTTCTTTTTGAATCCCCCTTTAGGATCCTAAAACTTTTGGAAGACCTGGCTGATCTTGGAAACGAACGGTATGTCTGTGTGGGTAGAGAAATGACCAAAGTCCACGAAGAGTACAAACGGGGCTCTGCGGCGGAAATATATGCTTTTTTTTCAAAAAAAGAACGCCAAATTGGTGAATTTACTCTCTATATATCTGGCTATAATTATAAATCAGGTATATACTTTATATTGAGAAATGCCGATAATTAAGGCAGGCAGGAAATGAGTATGACTGTTGACAGGATTAACCCTTTAGAACCGGTACAGCCTGGGAAAAAAACCGGGCGCGGCGCTCAGGTGGAAAAGGGCAAAGAAAGTGATTCTATTTCTCTCTCTTCCGAAGCAATAGAAAAGGCGGAACTGTACCGGATAATGGAACAGATTTCCACCGTCGAGGATGTGCGGGAAGCCAGGGTTGCAGAATTAAAAGCAAAAATTAACGATCCTGCTTATATTAACGATACAATAATCCGGGCCACGGCGGACAAGGTTTTGGATGCTTTCGGTCTGTAAGCTCTATTATTAATGGATATTTCGTTTCAACTGGATCCCGACATAATAATTGGAATAGATACGATAAATCGTGCCGGCACCAAATGCAGCGAGTATGGCCGGGTCCTTATCATAACTGAACAGATATTACATGAGAACCGGAGAATAGAGCGGCTTGTAGAAATTCTGGAAGATGCCGGTATTGAAACAATTATTTTTGATGAAATTCCCGTTCAGGCCGCTGCGGACACGGCAGAGTCAGCGGCGGTGCTGGCTCAGGGCTCCCGTTGCCCGGCAATAATTGGCTTTGGGAGCCTAAGAGTTCAATCCATTGCCCGTATTACAGCGATGATCGTTAAAACCAGGATGTCTATTTTTGAGCTGCTTGACGGGACAAGCCTTCAAAAGGAATACATTCCATATATTTCCATTCCCACCACCAGCCAGGATCCTTTCCTTTTTTCTCGGTATTTTATTGCAATAGATCCAAGGGATCATTCGGCTAAACTGGTTAAATCGCCGGCGGGACTTTGTACAACCGCCATTATGGATGGAAGCCTTTCCGAATCCCTTTCCGGAGAATTTGTTTCCACCGCTGCTTTCGATGGTTTTTGTGCATCTGTGGAAGCATATTGTTCAACAAAGGCGTCTTTTTTATCCGATGCATTATTGGAACAATCCATAGTTCTTTATTCCCAAATAATAGACTCTTATGCAGGCAACAGTCATTTTGATTTGACAGGAGAAACAGCCAATGCTGGGTTTCTAATGGCCTTGGGGTGTGCTATTTCTGCCCCCGGCATTGGGACGGCTTTAGCTTTTGCTTTAAACAGCCGTTTTCCCATCGCCAAATCCTGGTGTTCTACCATAATATTGCCCAATATTTTGGAAAAGCTTGTTACCGCCAGACCGGAAAAGATGGCAAAAATTGCCGCACTAATGGGCGAAGCAACCACGGGAGTTCCTGTGGGAGAATCAGCCAGCATGGCTGTGGAATCCATACGCCGCCGGAGAGAGATCCTTAAAATCCCAAATAGTTTTAAGAACTATAACCTTTCTCTGGATCGACTGGTATCTGTTGCAGAAACAGCACGAAACCTGGAATTTGCCGCCTTTACTCCCTGGACTGTCTCCACCGATGACGCATATGATTTATTAAAGCAGGCCTTTTAATTCAGCTCTTCAAAATATTGATTAATTACATCAGCAGAAAAGCCCTGTTTCTTAAGAAAAAGCCGGATTGCCGTTTTTGGGTTTGTAGAATTTTTAAAAGCTTTTTTTTCCAGGTTGCGCTGAAGCAAATCTTTCTCGGTTTCCTGTGTAAGCGCTGTGGCCAGAGCCGCTTTTGCAGTATTCTGATCAATACCACGGGCTCTAAGGAGGAGCATGAGCATATACGGGCCCCTGGTTCCATTGTTGATTTTACCTTTTAGCCACAACTCTGCAAAACGGCGGTCGTTAACCAGGTCAAGTTCTATCATATGATCAAGTACAGATTGAATGACATCAGGGTGAATTTTTTTCTTTTCCAGCTTACACTTTAATCCCCTGCTGCATTGTTCAGCCCGGGCAATAAGATTCAAGGCTGTCTTTTCCGCTTTTATGTATTCAGAGGTATATTCCGGAGGGGAATTAACGCTTGCTGAACTGGAAGCGGCGTCTGGCGCCCCGTTTTCCGTATTTTTTCCTTTCTACCATCCGCGGGTCCCTGGTAAGAAAACCGTTATTCCGCAATGAAATTACGTTATTCTGGTCAATCTGGCAAAGCGCCCGGGCCAAACCATGACGGCAGGCTCCGGCCTGACCGTTGGAACCGCCGCCGTAGACATTGATAAGTATATCAAATTTATTTTCGCTGGCAGTAACCATTAGTGGCTGGCGGACCATCATGGCATGCTCGCCCTGAAAAAAATACTGGTTCAGTTCTTTGCCGTTTATTGCGATTTTACCCGATCCTTCCCGGATATATACCCTGGCTACAGATGTTTTCCTTCTTCCGGTTCCAATTCCAAAATTCTTTATCACAATGTACCTCTACAGATTAATTGTTTGGGGATTCTGTGCAATATGTGGATGTTTAGATCCCGCATAAACCTTA
>JAIRRF010000141.1 GCA_031256115.1 Treponema sp. | reverse complement strand
GTAAGGGTAAGGTTGGTGTTGGCGGAGAGGGTTCTGGGGCCGGAACTGACACTCTCGCCAAGAATCAGGGTGTGGGCGCCGCCTGCGGCTTGGCCAATAGCGGTGTTCCAGTCAGCATCGCTCATTATTGCCCGTTGGGGAAGGACGTGGGTTCCAACATGCGAAGGTTCATCGCAGTCCCATGTTACCAGGCCTGCCGCTATAAAGGTGGGTTCTTCTGTGTCAAAATCGCACTCTTTGCAGAAGTTTATGCCTCCCATGGTTATGCTTACCATGCTTGCCTGCCCCGGCTTAACGTTCACGGAGCTTGCAGCCGTGGCGTAGTGAAACCGCTCCCCGTTCGGGCTGAGCGGCGTTTCCGCGCCCGATAAGTACGCGTCTACTTTTATAGTGTAAGAACCCGCCGGAACAGTGCGCCTGATGGTTTCGTTGCCTTTTGTGGTAAAGGTTATCGGGCTGCCGCTGCCTGTCATAGTGACCACGTACTCTATTTTGCCGAGAAGGTCTTCCTCGTCATCAGGCCAGGGCATCGCGGCGCGGCCGGTTCCCCCGCCGAAGTTTATGGTTACGGATCCTTCTGTATCCCCCGGCCAGTTGCTAAAACAAGCGGAAAAAATGATGCTAAGAATTAAAATAAATACTGGCTTGGCGACAACGGTTTTAATGGTTTTTGGTTTCATCCGATTACCCCATGATTGTTTTCTAATAGAGTATCGAGAATATATCATAAAATAATGGTCTAAAACGAAAGGTAAATAAGATTTTACCTTCAGAAGGCTTTTTTTGGCTAAATTCGCCCTAAAAACCCGAAGGTAAATAAAAATTTACCTTCGAGAAAGGCTTTTCTTGGTTAAATTCGCTCAAAAACATAGCCTTTACCGCGGGAGACAGAGACAGTGTACCCGGAAGGCTCAATCTTTTTCCGTATATTGGAGATGGTCATTTTAAGCGTGTTTTTTTCGCCCCGTAACGGCTGTTTCCACACGTTTTCATAGATTGTTTCCGCGCTCAATGTTTCGCCTTCGCTCTGCACCAGGAGGAGCAAAACGGCAAATTCCCTCTGTGTCAAAAGCAGGTCAAGGCTTGTGCCGCCTGAGTTTACGTACGCCCGTCCCGCGATAATGTCAAATGAAAGAGCGCCTTTTGCCAGCGATTTAGGCACAACGGCGGTCTGGCTTAACGATGTTTCAATCCGTGCCAGTAACTGATTGCGCTCGGTAACTGTTGTTTCAAGGGCGGCATTGGATTGCTCCAGTCCTTGGTACATTCCGCTGAACCGTTTTAACAGGGCAAAGGTCATTCCGATTTGGACTACAAAGGCGCTGTAAACAAAAAGGTTGTAAGAGAGACCAAAGAATAAAACATCCACAACATCGAAAACACTGCAAAAATAAACCGCAATTGAGCCGATTATAATATCAGCCAGGGGCGCTCCCGTATCACCCGCTGAGGCTGTTTTTTTCCTGCCCCAAAAATAGTAATAAATAATATCATAGAAGAAAACATAGGAATAATAGAGAATGGCAGTGACAATCCATATCCTTATTATTTCTTCTCCGTATTGCAGGCAGAAGAAAATCTGACTTGCGGCAAGATAGATGCAGAATGTCAAAAAGCCCCAGCTTATCTTTGTGATCTTTTGTTTCCAGATGGTTTCAATAAAAATACCGAGCATGGGCATTGTGAAAAGCAGGGAAATATACTCCATGCGTTTTGTAATGTCTGAATTGGGAATCAATGAATGGACCATACCGCTTCTGGTAACGGCATATATACAAAGCAAAAGCGAGTAAAGACAAAAAAAGAGGTAGTATCTTTCGTTTTTTTTCCTCAAATAGAGGAATAGCAGCAAATAATAAATACTAATGAAGCCAAAGATGCCGCAAAGGACTACATATAGGAAATTCTGCTGCCGTTTTTCAATGATCCGGAAATCGTCCATGTAATGGGGAGCTTTATAACCAAGCCCTGTAACCCTGTAGCTGGGATCCCCCACAATTCGCAGGGCAAGGATGTTTATTCCCCGGATAAAAAGTGAACTGTCTACCGGGAAAAACACATCCCGCCAGTTCCGGCGCGTCTTGAGCTGTCCCTGTTCATCCAAATGCATTTCCGAGCGTATCAACTTTCCGTTTAGGAAGATCTCCCAATTCTCGCCGATGCTGGCAAAATTAATTCCCGGCAATACTGTGCCGGGTTCACGATTGAGATAAGCTATGGCTTCATCGTCTATTTCTATGGGAATAATGACCGTGAATTCTTCCGCTTTTTTTCCCCGGGGCGAAAAGATGGTCCTTTTTGGCAAATCCGGCAGCGGGGCATATATAACCCTTGGCGGCATAGATTCGAACCGTACCCATTGCCCTCCCGAGCCAGGCACTTTCAGGATATCCGCAGGGTCAAAACCCCGCCTAATCCAGGCGTTTTGCTCCATAAGGTTCCGGTACAGGGGCCCGCTCCCCCCTCTACGGATGGTGTTTTGTTCATTCCATGCAAGGAAGATCACCAGCACCATGGAGGCTGCATAGAAGGCAGGCACCCCCCACTGGGCCGCATAACGCCGCATTGGCTTTAAAACGGTTGTCAGTTACCTTTTCCTCTCATGGTGTAGTATACGGCTTGATGTTTAAAAAAAGCAAGGATTAACCTTACTTGTCCAATAGTTTTTTCAATACATGGTCATTATGCCGCCAATCCTTGCCGGTTTTAACCCGGAGGTCCAGATCAACCTTCCAGTCAAAGATACGGTTCAACTCTTTTCGGGCAGAGAGGCCTATAGCCTTTATTACCGTTCCCCCCTTGCCTACTATCATACCTTTTTGGGATTCCCGTTCACACATAATAAAGGCCCGGACCCATAAACGCTGAATCCCGCCATTTTCCCGCAATTCCCGATCCGCAACCTCCACATATACTGCATGGGGCAGTTCCTGGCGCAAAAAAGGCAAAGCCGCCCCCCGGATTATTTCGGCAATACGGAAATCCATTTCCTGGTCGGTATAGTATTCTTCCGGATAAAAAGGATCCCCTGCCGGGGCAAGGTTAAAAAGGACAGAAAGAAGATTTTCCAGGCCTTCGTTTTTTTGGGCCGATATGGGAACAATGCGGCTTTCATTAAAGCAGCTTTCATCAAAAACGGCAAATTGTGATTTAAGAAAATCTTTTGTCTGCCCAAAGTCCGCAGAAGGAAGGTCCATCTTGTTTAAGACTGCTACAATTGGCGTCTGGTACCCCCGTATGGTCTGTGCAATAGTTTCTTCCTCAGGGCCCGGAGCGCGGGATACATCCAGCACGTAAAGGATCAGATCCGATTCAACGGCAGCATGGAATGCCGTATCCGCCAGGCGCCGGTTGAATTTTTTTTCTGACCGGTGAATTCCCGGAGTATCAACCAGCACTAATTGGCCCTGTTCCCGGTTTACAATGCCCCGGATTGCGTTTCTTGTAGTCTGGGGTACAGGACTGACTACGGCAACAGATTCGCCGCAAAGCCGGTTTACCAGGGTGGACTTGCCCGTCGATGGACGGCCCACAAGAGCCGCAAAGGCGGCTTTTTTTTCCATTAAGCTTTTAAGAAAAACCTGTATTTCATTGTATTTTAATCTTCAGTTTCGGTAATTTTAAAGGATTCCCTGGCCTTTATTACATCGTCGGCTATACGGCCCGAAATGGGGGCATAGTGGGCAAATGTCATGTTGAAGGATCCGGTGCCGCTGGTGATTGACCGAAGATCAATGGAATAACGCAAAAGTTCCGCCTGGGGAACCTCTGCCCGGATTTCCGCAATGCCTCCGGTGGAGTCCTGGCCCAGGATCTTACCCCGTTTACCGGAAAGATCGCTCATCACGTCTCCCAGGTACTTTTCTTCCACAAAGACCGTTAAATTCATTATTGGTTCCAGCAGGGTTGGATTGGCCTGCCGCATTGATTCCCGGAAAGCGTTCCTGGCCGCCAGCTTAAAGGAAAGTTCCGAAGAATCCACCGGATGGTACTTGCCGTCCACGATTTTTACTTCCACATCCACCACGGGATAATGAGCCATGGTACCGTGGGCCATTCCTTCCACTACACCCTTTTCTACCCCCGGGATGTAGTTCTTGGGGATTGCCCCGCCGAAGATTGCATTGACAAATTTGTAGTTTTCTCCCCGGCTTAAGGGGGCAACCTCCATAACAACCTTTCCGTACTGGCCATGACCGCCGGTCTGTTTTTTATGGGTATACTCGGCTCCGGACTTTTTGGTGATTGTTTCCCGGTAGGCAACTTTGGGTATACGGTTTTCGAGATCTATTTTTTGATTGTTCTTAATCTTGTCCAGGATGATAT
>JAIRRF010000092.1 GCA_031256115.1 Treponema sp. | reverse complement strand
ATCCTAAATTATTCCTAATTTTGTTTTTTTTCTTTAGTCCGCTTTTTTTGTTTTCCCAGACATCACCCGAAACTAAAGCCGCCGAAATATCCGGAACAGACAATAAAACAGAACAGGATGAACCGGAAGAAAGCGATGACGAAGATAGGGGTTTGGATCCGGTTTATGTGCTGGATAGGGACATTGCCACATCTTCAGTCGAAGAATTAGCTTCCTGGTGCCGAAGCCTTGGTTTAAATGCAGAAGGCGGCAGGGAAAGTCTGGCGGATCGGCTTTGGGATTATTATAAATTGGAAAGACCCGTGGAAGAACCCGCCGAAGAGAAAGGGGATGAAAAAGAACCTTTGATCATCACCATAGAAAACGCCAAAACCACGGAATATTTTACCGTTGAATCGGTCCAGGAAGAATATGTCAGACTCCGTGGAGGAGTGTCGATAACCCTGAAAGACGGAGAAACCCTGCATCGGGTACAGGCGGAAGAAATCCTGTATAACCGCACCAGAAAACTTCTTACGGCAACCGGCGGTGTTGTATATATTAAAGAAGATGGAGACAGGGTAGACACTTTTCGGGGAGAGGGGATCACCGTTAACGTGGATAACTGGTCCTCCGCTTTAATGAAAGGCGATTCGGATCAGGAAATTACAGGAGGAGAGATAAGGTATCGTTTTTCCGGAGAAGTCATTTCCAGAAGCAGCGAAGATTCTACAGTCCTGCGCCGGGCGAGAATAAGCAATGCGGACGACGATGAATCGTTTTGGTCCATCAGAGCTTCCAAACTATGGCTTCTTCCCGGCTCGGATTGGGCCTTGTTGAACGCGGTGATCATGGTCGGAGAAATTCCTGTCCTGTATTTGCCCGCTTTTTATATCCCCGGCAATGAGATCATTTTTCATCCTGTTTTGGGGTACCGGCTTCGGGAAGGAACCTACGTGCAGACTACGACCTATATTCTGGGCCGGCCCAGGTCGGTAGGCAGTACTGAAGAAAGTTCCATTACCACCATAATGGGAAGCGGGGAAGATATGGAAAAGATCCGGGAAGGGGTCTTTCTTCGCAGTACAAGCCGCAAGGTTCAGGATGTTAATGAAGCAAGGCTTTCGTTTATAGGCGATGCCTATGTTAATCTGGGGTATTACATAGGTACTGATTTTTCTCTTCCTCCAAAAACACCTTTAGGGGATCTGGTTTTTTCCGCCGGCCTGGGGTTCAGCCGGGATATAGCCCTGGATGATTTTTCGAACTATACACCTTTTTTTCCGGAATATGACGGAACAGGCAATTGGCATGATTCACGTTTTTTTGGTATTACCGTTCCGTTCCGTTACCGATTTGTCAGTACCGGATCCGCTTCCGGTTCAAGTTCGGGAAGTACAATAAGAAATGCCTCTGTTGAATGGAATTTTCCTTTTTATTCAGATCCCTTTATTGAAAACGATTTCTTAAACCGCTCGGAAGATTCCAGTCTTTTTTCGGTGATTAAAAAGGCCACCGGGCCGGATATGACAATAAATGAAACTTTCCTGAATGCATATTCCTGGCAGCTTAATGGCAGTCTTTCTTTTAATACAGGCGGCCTTGCGCCGTATATTTCTGATCTTTCAATTAACACTGCCGCCATGTCTGTTGCCTTTAACACCCGGGACACATATCCAATACCGGAAGGATACCTGTCTAATCCTCCAAATTTGCGGTTTTTTTTCCCCGATAAATTTACCTTGTTTTCTGTTTCCGCTTCTTTTGGGGGCACGCCCATTTCTTTGGGTGGAAACAGGCAGGGATCCGCCGGGACAGAAGCAAAAATAGAAGACTGGCCGGAACTTATTTCGCCATGGGACACTCCGGATAAAAAGAATAAAGAAGTCCTGGATGACCAGGATATTCAGGAAGAGGATGTTTTGGTCCTAACGCCTCCGTCCCTGACCAGGACAAGGACTCAGCAATCGCCCCCGCTGGGAGGACACCAGTTTACCATGGATTACCGGTTTACCCCATCGGCAATGTCAGAAATTAGGTTTAATTCCAACAGGGTAGATGAATTAGGTAATGATCAGAGCTGGAAGAAACCGGAGGACATCGGCTTCTGGGACAGGGAATACCAGCTCTATTCCATGAGTCTGGCCGGGAATCTTGGTTTTACCCTGTCTGAAAACAGGAACCTTTATTCCAACTCCTTGCGTTTTTTCGGCACCTCCTCCTGGCAGGGCTATACTTACATGAATGATAAGTCAGCTGTCTTTGCAACCCCGGAAAGACAGGAAAACGCCAGAATGCAGGCTCATAATATGACCCGGTTTTCAACTTCCGCCGACTATACTTTTACTCTTAACCCTTTTCTTCAAAGCAATGTTTGGCGCAGCAGTAATCTTCGCTATAACCTAAGGGGGCTCTTGGTTTCGGGAAATTATATAGATGATATTTGGAAAATAGAATACGGAAAATGGGACAAGGATACTATTCAAACCAACCAGGCCCAGGCAAATATCAATGCCAATATCATGGACTATATGCAAAGCCTGTCACTTTCGGCGGATCTGCCCCCTGTAGACGGTGCACTGACCGGGAATGCCACCGCCAGAGTGTGGATCTCCGAAACCAATGCCAATATGAGAGTTCGAAAACCTTTCGAAGAACCATTCTATGAACCAATAACAATAACCGAAACTTTGCGTTTTTCCAAAGATCTTTCTTTACAACACTACTCGGTCTATGATCGGGAAAAATTCGAATGGAACATCCATAGAACAAGCTTTAACTGGAGCGGGGGACTGACTGCATCGTTCAGGGCAGCGAAGTCCAGGGGATATCATTTGGTAACCCAAAATGATGACCCCACCGGTTTCGGGTGGTATCAGGATATCGATGAAAAACTTAATCCCGAAGAATTTACCATTTCCTACGTTAAATCATCCGATTTAAATGAAGGAGCTAAAGTACGTTTTGGAGGAACAGTCCGTACGGGACTAAGATTTGATCTCCAGCGCAATACCAATTCAAATTTTTATTTTACCATGCAGCTTAGGACGCAGATTAACCGTTTTTTGGATCTTACCCTGGATACTCATTCGGAAAATTCGGTAATTTTCCGTTATTTTAAAGACTCTCCTGTCTTCGGCAGGCCGGAAATTGATGTGCCGGGTGAAACCAATGTTTTTGTCGATCTAATCAATTCATTTCGTTTAAACGACAGGGCAAAGCGGGAATCTTCGGGCTTTAAACTAAAGTCATTTGCCCTTAATCTGGTTCATCATTTGGGAGATTGGGATGCAACGCTTGGAATAAACATTGCTCCTGAATTTAACCAGCAATTAAGGAACTATCGGTTTAAAAGCCAAATTTCCTTTCTGGTACAATGGAAACCCATCAGGGAATTTAAAACCGAAATGAAATACAATGAAGATGATGGTTTTAGTTATGAATGATTTTGTCCAATTCTTTCAGGCACCAGGATTTGATTATTATAAAAAGTTCTTCGGAAGTAATTGACGGATTGGTTCTCCGGAAATATGCGGCCAGCGGTAAAATGGTTATCAGCAATTCGGTTTCTTCGTTTTCTTTGCGATCTATCATGGGGTCAAAGGAACAAAATCCCTTTAAAGCTTTTTTATAGTATTTTAGAAAACTATTGACGCTTTGTTTTACCGGCCCGGTAGAAAAAAGATATATGGGACAGGATTTTGCCGAATAAACCGCCGTTTCTTTCTGGCGTACTTTTTCCCGATAAAAACGAAGTGTACTGGTTTCATAGAACCAAAGATCCTCTTCAAATTCGCAGTTTATTTTTTTCAGGGATGAATCACGGTAGAGGAATGCCGAATGTTGGGATTCCAGAGGACTGTACCGGGATTGGAATTGGTCAAAGTAGGAGTAGATATAGGTGCCTCTGGCATAGGTTTTTCCCCGCGGGTAGGAAAAATCCGCTCCGTACAAAGTTAATTCCCGGGCACCTATACTTTCTGCCAGGGAAAGGGCTGCAAAGGCAACGTTGGCTCCGGAAGTGTCCAATATCGGCAATGGCCGCCAGACACGGCTTATGTAACGGGAAAGAGGATGGCCCCCGGAAAAAAAGAAGCGATTTTTTGTCCGGGCAGCCACTGTGGGAGGACTTGCCAAATCAAGAAAAAGCCGTGTTTTTTCCGGCAATGTATTAAAAAAATGCCGGTAGCTGATGTGCTGGCAATCAATTGAAATAACCGCGTCCGGTTCCAGATCATGCTGAAGCAGGGCGGGAAGGGAAGTATCAACAGCAATTATGATTGATTCAGATTCTTTCTGTTTGCCCCTGATTCTTTTAATCATGGGGATTTGATCTTCCAGTGAAGGGCCGGCTGCACAGATCAAGGCTTTTCGTACCGGCAGGATTCCTCCCCTTTGTTCCTCAGCCAGTGAAAGATTACGAATAATGTTGCTGAACCAG
>JAIRRF010000088.1 GCA_031256115.1 Treponema sp. | reverse complement strand
CCCCTGTCAAAAGCTGAACGCTGGGCCATAAATGCCAAGGTTCCTTCTGTTGCGGGGATTTACGAAGTATACTGGATGGACGACCATGATCATCTGCGGCTCCTGTCGGTGGGCCGTACCCATTACGGCGGTCTTAGGACAGAACTGCGCCGGGTAACCGATCCTGAGCTGAACAGGGACCCGGAGACCAGGAAAAAACTGGAAGACGAAGAAATTTGGTTTCGTTACGCCCCCTGTAATTCCGCTTCTGTAATGGCTGATGTACTTTGGTTTTTTATGAAAACATACTTTCCCGAAAAACCCGGGGTTGAACATTCAGGCCGTTATGAGAAAGTTTTTATGAACGAATCGTCTCCGGACAAGCTGATTTGGATCCCTTAAATAATTAAGGTCAGCCCTTTACATTCGGCAATTCTTAATGCTTCGGCAACAGCTTCGGGTGAACATTCCGGTACTCCTTCCAGGGGATCCGGCATATCCAGGGCACAGTATTTTCCGGCCCCCAGTTTATGCAGGGGAAGCAGGTCGATGCGGTTAACCGCTTTTCCAAGGAAATTAACAAAGTCCAGCCGTTTTTCCCAATCTGTGCCGTCGTTGAATGGCGGAGCAAAGATTAACCGTATCCAAAGGACTTTATTCCACCGGGCAAAGCGCTCGGCATTTTCCAGAATCAGGGAATTGGAAACTCCGGTACAGTTTTTATGAATTTCATCATCAAAGGCTTTTATGTCGAAAAGGATCAAATCCATATTTTCCGCCATTGTTTCCAGGCTTTCCCATTCTGCATTTCCGGCGGTATCCAGGGCGGTATGAACACCGGCGTTTCTTAAAAGCGCCGCCGTTTCGGCAATAAACTCCGGCTGCAAAGCCGGTTCACCACCGGAAAAAGTTATGCCCCCACCGGATTGATCGTAAAACGCTTTATCCCGCAGCAGCTTCCTGGTCAGCTCAACCGGAGTAATACTGTGCCCTGAGCTTTCATAAGCCTCGTGATTGCAGGCGGCGGCACATTCGGCCAGGTTATTGCAATGTATCCTGTCTATTTCACAGCCCTCCGGGCCTATGATTATGGTTCCCCGTGAACGGGCGGTACAAGCTCCGCATCTGACACAACGGTTTCTGTAGTACAGGATTTGAGTATCCCCTGTAAAAAGCTCCGGGTTGGCGCACCAGATACAGCGAAGGTTACAACCGGCGCAGAAAACCGTAGTTCGTATGCCGGGGCCGTCTCTTGTTGAGTACCGTTGAATTTTAGAGATAACGCCGAAATGGTCCGGACCGGTTCCTTGATTAGTTCCAGTTATGTTCGGTTCTGGCGATGATGGCATCCTGAGCCTCGGGCATGAGGGTGGAAAAGAGGGCGCAATAACCTGCCACCCGTACCATAAGATCCGGATATTCTTCAGGGTGTTCTTTTGCCGCCCGGAGCATGGCCGAATCAATTATGTTAAATTGATTATGAAAAATGTTTTTATGCCGCCCCGCTTCAATAAAACAGGCAAATTTCTCCAGGTTTTCATCCCCCGAAAGCGCCCCCGGCGAAAAACGCATATTAAGAAGCTGGCCCCCGGCTATTTTATCATTGGGCAGCTTGGAGATTGAATTGACAAGCGCCGTGGGCCCTTCCCTGTCCGCTCCCAAGCAGGGAGAAGCCCCTTCGTTAAGGGGTTTTCCGGCAAGCCGCCCGTCCGGAGTGGCACCCACGTCAAAGCCGTTCGGAACATAGCTGGTAATGTTCGAAGTTGACATGGTATAACAGCATCCGATGGGGCCGCATCCGGCCCGGTCATTTTTATAATCCGGCAGCAGTTCCAGATAGGACTTGTACACATCCGCAACGATATAATCCACATAGTCATCGTCATTGCCGAATTTAGGGGCCCTGCGGCACAAAGCGCGGATCCGTTCTCCTTCATGGCCATCGAAGTTGTTTTTCAACGCGTTTTTAAGCTGTTCCATGGAAAGAGCCCGATCCTCAAAGACAAGTTTTTTTATCGCCGCCAGGCTGTCCCCCACCACCGAAGGGCCAATGTTTGACTGACTTACATAATCGTAACGGGCGCCGCCGTTTTTTAAAGTCTTACCCCGTTCCAGGGCGCAGTCCACCAGGGCCGAAGCAAAGGGATCCGCATCGTGATATTTAAGGGATCGATCGCAGACGAGGTCGCAGTCTACTGCCAGATCAAAATAAAACTTTAAGGTCTTTTTCCAGGCGGCCCACAATTCGTTGTAATTTTTAAATTCACCGTTTCGCAGATCAAAAAGCTGTATCCCCGTAGCGGGATCAATACCATGGTTTAAAGCTATCTCGAATACTTTGCCAAAATTTATATAGGTCATTCCCGTAGCCCTGTGGCCCCACTTGCCCGGTATGGCAGTTTCCACGCAGCCCATGGACGCATAGTCCCGGGCTGTGGTCAGATCCAGATCCAGGGTCATCATGGCGGGAATCACCACTTCATCGCAGAAAACCGAAGGCATGCCGAAACCTTTTCTGATAAGCCGGGCTGCATCAAGAATCAGGCCGTGAGGGGTCTTTTCCCAAAAACGGACACTTAGGTTCGGTTCGGGCAGCCGGGAAAGGCTCATGGCTTCCAGGCAAAGGTAGCTGAGGTCATTAGTTCCGTCACTCCCGTCACTTTTTATACCCCCCACCAAGAGGTTGGAATAAAGGGGGTAACCGCCGGAATATTGGGTATGATCCCAGGGACGAAGTTTGTTAAGGGAATTGGTCATGATAAAAAAGTGGGTGATTATTTCCAGGGCTTTTTCTTTGGTGATAATCCCCGCATCAAGATCCTTTTGGTAATATGGATACATATACTGGTCAAAACGGCCAAAGGAAAAAGAATGGCCGTTGCTTTCTATCATCATAAGGAGATGGGTCAGGTATACCGCGTCCACTGCTTCGTGAAAACTCCGCACTCCCCCTTCCATAAAGGATATTAACATTACGGCTAGCCCATTAAGTTCTGTTTTC
>JAIRRF010000044.1 GCA_031256115.1 Treponema sp. | reverse complement strand
ACCATTCTCCTGGCGGCGTTGACCGCCAAGATCCGGCTCCGCCGGTTTCTGCTCATGGTAAGAATTTAACATGAGATTCTAGCTGTCCTTCGGTAAGATTTTTACGTGAGACATCACGGGTGTGGCATCCATGCCAATCCAGTTTGTTACACAAACTGGTTATCTTCTCTGGGCCGCCATCAAGAGGGGAACCTTCACCCTTCGGGTTCGGTTGCGTATACCATGGCGGCCATCTGGCATCCATGCCTTGATTGCTTTTACTTTCTGTTATTAAATTCATAATATATGATGGAAGCAAATCACTTAATTTGGACAGAAGAAAGCCGGAGAGAATGTTTCCGGTCCGGGCTGTTGTCGGTCAGGGATACGGAATGCCGTTCACCGGAAGGAAAAACCCGTATTTTTACGGTGATTGACTGTCCCGACTGGGTCAATGTAGTACCGGTTACTGAAAACTCCGAAGGGAAGAAATTCCTGATGGTCCGCCAATGGCGGCATGGATCCAGGGAAATGAGCCTGGAATTCCCGGGCGGTATTCTTGAAAAGGGAGAAAACCCTGAAACGGGAGCAGCACGGGAACTGGAAGAGGAGACGGCCTACAGGGCAGAAAACCTTATCAGGCTGGGATCCTTGCGGCCAAACCCGGCTATTATGTCAAATACGGTTCATTTTTTTCTGGCGGAGAATCTAATCCCCCTGGCGGGGCAAAATCTGGACGAGGACGAATTTGTCGATGCAGAATTTGTTCCCGAAGATGAGGTATTCAGAAATCTGGGAGATTCTCCTTATGTACATTCACTTACTGCCGCAGCCTTGGCCCTGTATTTTAAAAGAACCATTCCCCCCATATCAAGCAGAGCCTAACAGGAGTTTTGTACGCAGCTCCTTACAGAAGGCCTGAAGCGGATTTGTCTTTCAGACAAATCCGCGGCGATTTTAATTGAAGACCGTCTTACAGAAATTGCCCGGTTGCTTAACTGTTATATGGACGAGATTGAACGATTCAATTCTGTTTACGGGCTTGTAAAAGCCGGCAGCCGGGAACTTTTAACCGTAAAGCATATCCTTGACTCCCTTTCCCCCCTGGGGCTCATTGTCCGGCTACTGGGAGGGCCTCAAGCGGACAAAGATAAACTTTCCGGCAAAACCACGGCCGATCTTGGATCCGGGGCAGGACTTCCCGGCATCCCCCTGGCAATTTGTCTGCCTGGCATAAGCTTTACCCTGATAGAAAAGATGGGAAAACGGGCGAATTTTTTGCGGAATACGCTTGCAATATTGGGACTTTCCTCTCAGGTTACAGTGGAGGAAAAGGAACTGGAAAGAGCAGAACCGGATCGCTTTGACATGATCGTCTTCCGGGCTCTTAGCCCCATAAATCATACCCTGGTAAACAAGATTGTCCGGCTTCTAAAATCTTCACAGGAGCAAAACGGCATTATCGCTGCATACAAAGGCAGGCATATTACGGCAAAAGCGGAACTAACCAGTCTTTTGCCAAAAGACACAGTTCCCGGTTATACCGCAGAAATTATTTCCCTTACAGTACCTTTTCTGGACGAGGAAAGGTGCCTGGCGATCATCTTGTCCGGCAAGCCCTGAATATGCTATCCTATTTTCGTGAAAGCTGCGATCTTTATGGGTTCCCGGTCCGATACGGGCATAATGAAAAAGGCTGCCGATGTGTTGCGGGATTTCGGTATTGCCTTCAGTTCCCGGGTGGTTTCCGCCCATCGCAGTCCTGAACTACTCGATAAAGCCCTGACGGAATGTGAACAGGAGGGAACGGAAGTAATTATTGCCGGCGCAGGACTTGCCGCCCATCTGCCGGGGGTAATCGCCAGTAAAACCCTGATCCCGGTAATTGGGGTGCCCATCGCTTCGGGATCCCTTAACGGTCTGGATGCTCTTTTTTCCATAGTCCAAATGCCCAAATCAATACCGGTGGCCGCCGTGGGAGTAGACAATGCGGCTAACGCCGCATATCTGGCGGCGGCAATACTTGCCATAAAATATCCGGAACTGCAGGAAAAACTTGAAAGTGCAAGGACACAAACAAAGACAGATTTAGCAGAAAATATTAATATTGATTTGTGAAACAAAAATGAACAGAGACTGCGATAATTATAATGACAAACCGGGTGAGAAATGCGGCATCTTTGGCGTGTATTGTACCGACACCAAAAAAGATGCGGTTTCCCTGGTATATTACGGTCTCTTTTCTTTACAGCACAGAGGTCAGGAAAGCGCGGGAATTGCTGTTCTGCAAAATCCGGACGAAGGTAAATCCGGCGCTGCCATAGAGTGCCGTAAAGGTCTGGGATTGGTAGGGCAGGTTTTTTCGGATAATGTTCTGTCCAATTTAAAAGGTTATGCAGCCCTGGGCCATGTACTCTATTCTACTTCAGGTTCCAATGATTTGGAAAATACTCAGCCTTTTGTAAGCCATTCCAAGTTCGGATCCGTCGCTGTTGCCCACAATGGAGCCCTGACCAATGCCGATGTAGTCCGGGAACTATTGGAAGATTCCGGAATTGGTTTTAGTTCATCCAGCGATGCCGAAGTGATCATTAACCTGATTGCAAAAAATTACAAAAAGGGTCTGGAAAGGGCCTTGACGGACACGATAAAATTTATAAAAGGATCTTATGCCTTGGCTCTGCTTACGGACGATGCGCTGGTGGGGGCCAGAGATCCCAATGGCATCAGACCCCTGTGCCTGGGCAAGCTTGACGGCGGCTGGATCCTGGCCAGTGAATCCTGCGCCATTGATGCCGTCGATGGTGAATTTGTCCGGGATATTGAACCGGGAGAAATGGTGATCATCCGGCAGGACAATGTGCTTTCTTTTACCTTTAGTGAAAAAACCCGCCGTGCTTCCTGTGCTTTTGAATATGTATACTTTGCCCGGCCCGACAGCGTTATTGACTCGGTGGATGTTTACGGGTCAAGGATCCGGGCAGGGGAAATCCTGGGACGTGAATCCGCCGTTGACGCAGAGCTTGTAATCGGTGTTCCTGATTCCGGAATTCCCGCCGCCATTGGCTATGGCAGAGCTACGGGAACCCCCTATGGATTGGGAATTGTAAAAAGCAAATATGCGGGCCGTGCTTTTATTGCCCCCAGCCAATTCCTTAGGGAAAGACTGGTTTCGGTTAAACACAATGTTATCGAAAGTGAAGTCCGTGACAAGCGGGTGGTGGTCATTGACGATTCCATAGTCCGGGGAACTACTTCCCGCAGGCTGGTATCATTACTTAAAGCTGCCGGGGCAAAGGAAGTGCATATCCGTATTTGCTCGCCCCCGGTACGTTTTCCCTGTTATTTTGGCATCGACACTCCCCATCGCAAAGATTTAATCAGTAACATAAACAGTGCGGACGAGCTTTGCGCTTCCCTGGGGGCTGATAGTTTAGTTTTTATAAGCGTAGATGGATTACTGCAATCCTTTGATCCTGACTTTAACCCGGTCTCTGCCAGCAGCAGTAATAATGCCGGTTATTGCCTGGGCTGTTTTACCGGAGAGTATCCAATCCCTGTGGCAGGAGTCTCCCAATCAGAGGCCCCCTAATCAGAGGTGTAAATAAAGTTTTGCAATGAATGAGGCTCCCCGAGGCAAGCCTCGTGTAGTTAAACCAGACTTTCGAATCAACAACCCCGCCCTGAAGCTCGTATGCGAAAGCATGCAGAAGGTATTAAACCCCTTGCATACAATAAAAAACAAAAAAAAGTAAAAAAAATTTGAAAAAAAGATTTTGATTTATTATTGTTTATATCGTGGAACATAAATTTTTTAACAAAGAGATTAACCAGCGTGTTAAAGAGCTCCGTAAAAATCTTAACATGACCCAGGTAAGTTTTTCCCGGGTTATTGCTCTTTCATCTGGTTATCTGGCAGGCATTGAGACAGAAAAACGCAGGGTAAATAACCGGTTAATCAAATTAATCTGTTCTTCGTTCAATGCAAATGAACAGTGGTTACGGGCAGGAACAGGAAACATGTTTCTGGAAAGCGAGGATGAATCTTTCATCAAGTTAAAAGGACTCTTCAAGGAACTTGAACCCCGTTATCAGGATTACATTTTTAAGGAAATAGGTCTTTTGCTAAAAATGTAAAAATAGCCGGAATTTAAAAACAATTTTTTCGCTGAACGGGTTGGGCAGAACCGTAAATTTCTGTTATCCTGAGCTAAACTATGGATTACGAAGAAGCGGGTGTTAACATTGCCGAAGGGTACCGGGCCGTAGAAAAATACCGGGATATAGCGGCAGGAACCCTGTCGCCCTCCGGGCTGGGCAGTTCTGTCCTTAACAGTATTGGCAGTTTTGCGGGATTGTTTTCCTTAAAAGAGCCTGCCGGGAACATGGAAGACCCTGTTCTTGTTTCAGGAACTGACGGCGTAGGCACCAAGCTGGAAATTGCTTTCAGGCTAAAAAAGTACGATACCGTAGGTATTGACTGCACAGCCATGTGCATAAATGACATACTCTGCCATGGGGCCAGGCCGCTTTTTTTTCTGGATTATATTGCCTGCGGAAAACTGGATGCCTCTGTAGCGGCAGAGCTTGTAAAGGGCATAGCATATGGCTGCAAGGAAGCGGGCTGCGTTCTTTTGGGGGGTGAAACCGCGGAAATGCCCGGTTTCTATGAAGAAGGGAAGTATGACATTGCAGGTTTTGCAGCGGGTATTGTAGATCGAAAAAACATCATAGACGGCAATGCAATCAGAGAAGGGGATATTCTTATCGGCATTACCTCTTCGGGTCCACACTCCAGTGGATTCAGTTTAATCCGCAAAGTTCTTCCCGATCTGACAGAAGAGTTCTGCGGCATGTCTCTGGGACAAACTTTATTGGAACCGACAAGGATCTATGTAAAACCTGTACTTGGCCTGCTTGAAAAAGTTCCCCTTCACGGCATGGCCCATATAACAGGCGGGGGATTCTACGAAAACATACCCCGTATGTTTAAAGCTCCGGAAAAGAACCTGGATGCCATTATTACTAACAATTCCTGGCCAATTCCGGCAATCTTTAACCGTATTACCGCAGGAGTGGCTGAGCTTTCCGAAACCGGCACGGAAGCTGTAAAAGCCGGAACGGAATTACTCAATACAAACAATGCATTATGCCGGATGATGTTTAATACCTTTAACATGGGAATTGGCTTCGTCATTGCCCTTGATAAGGAAGATGTACAAAGGACAAAAGAATACCTGGACAATTGCGGTTTTCCGTCCTGGGAAATTGGGAGGATCGCCTCACGTAACGGCGGATACGGCAAGCCCGGACTTTATTTTGAATGAGGATTACCGCCGGAAACAAAAGAATATCCTGGTATTGGTTTCCGGAAACGGCAGCAACCTACAGGCTCTGATCGATGCTGAACTGGCAGGCCGTTTTTCGGTTAGTACCGGCGGACAGTCAGGTGTATCCGGCAGCATTACAGCGGTTATTTCGGATCGCTCCGGGGCCTATGCCCTGGAGCGGGCCGGAACGGCAGGGATTCCGGCATTGCCTGAAGAACCGAATATTGGTCTTTCCAAAGCGGAACAACGCAACTGTCTTTCGGACCGGCTTCTTTACAGGGCAAGGAAACATCAAGCGGACATAATCGTTATGGCAGGTTTTCTTTCAATACTGCAGGGAGAGATCCTTCGGGAGTATGAAAACCGGATTATCAATCTTCACCCTTCCCTGCTTCCCAAATACGGCGGCCCGGGGATGTATGGTTCAAAAGTTCATAAAGCTGTTCTTGCGGCAGGGGAAAAGGAATCGGGTTGTACAGTTCATCTGGTAGATGAAGGAACCGATACGGGGCCTATCATCCTTCAGCGGAAAGTTCCGGTATTGCCGGAAGACACCGCAGAAAGCCTGGCAGAACGGATACACAGAGAAGAACACATTGCCATAGTGGATGCGGTGGTGTTGATGTTGAACAAACTTTAAGGTGTTACCCGTTTTCTGTCCCGCGGAAAGATGCTTGCTTCTTTTACATTGGCTAGTCCCAATATCCGGGCAGTAAGCCGTTCACAGCCCAAGGCAAAACCGCCGTGGGGGGGACAGCCATAACGCAGTAACGCCGCATAATTTTGCATATTTTCCAATGAAAGGCCGAAGCGCGGCAGAGTTTCTATGAAAGCATCGTAGTTATGCTGACGGCGTCCGCCGGTGCTTATTTCCAAACCCCGGAACAATGCGTCAAAACTCATGGTCCTGTTTTCATCCGAGGGGAAAGTATAAAAGGG
>JAIRRF010000180.1 GCA_031256115.1 Treponema sp. | reverse complement strand
GACCATAGGCGGTATTAGAAAAACTGAAATTGGCGCCAATAACATTGAAGTGGCTTATTGGGAAGACATCGGTAAAGCGCTTAAATCAAAAAACACCTGGAGAAATTATTACGGAGAGCCCGGATACGGTCCCGATGTTTTAAATTTTTCCGCTATGCCGGGCGGTGATAACGGCCCTAATTACGGTGATGCCTATCCTGAAAACCACGGACGCTGGTGGACAGCCACGGAGTCGTCCGCAGGTACCCGCTGGATATATAGCATGCTTTTACAATATAACACAGACGACTTGTATGAAATGGCCCTTTCCAAGGACTGGGGCTTATCGGTGCGGGCCGTGCGTGATACTGCACCTGCCAGCGTTCAAGTCCCGGAAGACAGATCCGATTTTGCCTTAACTCACTTTTCCGTTAAAAACACCACCATTAACCGCAATGAAGAGTACGAAATATTATTCCGTCTGAAAAATACGATGAATTGGCGGTCTTTTAATGTGTATGCAATGGTGGATTTTTTGGATAAGGACGGAAAAAGAGCAGCTCGTTTTGGAGGGGCAGATATAGATTCCTTTTTGGCAGGAGGCGAAGATAATCTTCGGGCAATTAACATATACAGGGTACAAACCCCCCAGGGCGATATGCCGCCGGGACAATACCAATTAAGGATGGTCATTGAATACTGGCTGAACGGAGTCAGAACTGAAAAACCTATTACCCAGGTTTTGCCCGGCGTTCCAGCCGCCCTTAACGTTACCGTGAGTACCGTGCCGGTAATAAGGAGGAGCGGGGGGGAAAGATAAGCACGGGGAAAATGGTTATATTCCGGTGAATTCGCTGTAATTAATTTTCCTCTAAAAAAGTTCATTTTGAAAACATTTATTACTTATCGTATTTCTTTCATGACTATTCCGGTCACACTCGACCAGGGATTCCTGTTTAATGGATCATCTATTTACTAATTATTTTAATATTTGTATATTGTTTTCAGGCAAGGAGAAAAATGTGGCAAAAAATCCTTCATCTTCCGGAAGAGCATCGATTAAGTTTAAGTTGTTTCTTTTTTCCTGTGTCCTCTTGGCAATAGTTTTAGCAGGCAGTTTTACGGCTTTTATTCTTTCCATGCGGCACATTACCCGGACCAATGTGGGGCAGGATACGCTGAAAACCGTGGATATTGAACGGCTCAAACTGGAGGCCTCTGTAAACAGCGAGATTGCCATCGCCTTGAAAATGGCCGATTCACCATTGATAAAACAGTATTTTATGAATCCCCGGGATACCGAACTGGAAGCTTTGGCTTTGGAAGAAATTGCCGGATACCGCCGGGCCTTTACCAGTAACTCTGTTTTCTGGGTTAATGATGTGGACAAACGTTTTTTTTCCGACGATGCCTATGCTTTCACGGTCGATACAAACGATCCCAATAATTACTGGTATCTGATGACACTCAACGAAACGGAAAAATACAATTTTAATATTAACTATAACCCGGATCTTGACGTAACGAATCTATGGATTAATGCACCGGTCTTTTATGATAAAAAGCCCATCGGCATCCTGGGGACGGGGATAAACCTTTCGGCATTTATTGATGATATATACAAGGATTATTCGGGAAATGCGGAAATGTACTTTTTTAATAATTCAGGGGAGATAACCGGCGCCAGGAATACTGAGCTTGTGGCCCAAAAAGTTAGCCTGGAAAAACAATTCGGTAAAACCGGAACAGATATTACGGAACAGTCACAAAAGCTTGGTTCCGGCGAACAATGTTCTTTTGGCGTCCCCGAAGGGGAAATTGCCGTAGGATCGATTCCGCTTCTGGACTGGTATATTACCGTCATCCGGCCCATTGCTCTGGCAGATTACACCAGATCTCCCATGACCTTTCTTTTTCTTGCCGTGATGACGGTGATTATGATCATTGTTGTTATATTTAACATGGCAGTCTCCGGTTTTATCAGGCCGCTGTCAAAAATGGTTGATACCCTTAACCTGATTTCCACCGACTGGGATTTAACCAGGAGGCTTGATATCCGTGAAAAAGATGAAATTGGAACCCTGGGAACTTTCTTTAATCAGACCTTTGACAAGATGCTCTACCTTTTAAGGGATATTAAAAGCCGCGCTTTTACCCTGGATGATAACGGCGACGAACTGGCGGCAACCATGAATGAAACCGCCGCAGCGATTGGTGATATTAATGACAATATCAAGAACATGAAAAACCAGATTTTGACTCAAACCGGACAGGTAAACACTTCCACCCTGTCCACGGAGCAGATTATCCATGGGCTGGAAAACCTTAATAAACATATTGAAATCCAGGCGGAAAGCGTTTCCCGGTCTTCATCGGCAATTGAAGAAATGCTGGCCAATATCCGGTCTGTGACGGATACTCTGGTTAAGAATACCGCCAATATTAATTCTCTGGCAGAATCTTCCGAGACAGGCCGGGTTGATCTGGAAAAGGTTGTTTCTGATATTCAGGAAATTGCCAAGGAATCCGAGGGTCTTTTGGAGATTAACTCGGTTATGGAAAATATTTCCAGCCAGACCAATCTGCTTTCCATGAACGCCGCCATAGAAGCAGCCCATGCGGGAGAATCCGGGAGAGGTTTTGCCGTAGTAGCCGGGGAGATCCGCAAGCTGGCGGAAAATTCAGGAAAACAGTCCAAGACGATCAGCAGTATATTGAAAAAAATAAAGGTTTCCATTGATACAATCACAAAATCTACTGCGGTAGTACTGGAACGTTTCCGGGCCATTGAAGGGGATGTAAAAATCGTTTCAAACCAGGAATTACAGATCCGCAGTGCCATGGAGGAGCAGGAAACAGGAAGCCGGGATATTCTGGAAGCGATAAACCAGCTTAATTCTGTAACCGCCGAAGTTAAAAGCGCTTCCGCAGAAATGACAAAAGAAAGCGGAGAAATGGTGACCGAGAGTGGCAAGCTTAAACAGGTTACCGAAGAAGTGGCCGGCGGTATGGACAAATTGGACACAGGGGTGGAACAGATCAACACGGCAGTACACCGTGTTAATGAGATAAGCCTTGAAACCAAGGATAATATCGGTACCTTAAACGGGGAAATTAATAAGTTTAAAGTTGAGTAGTTTCTTTCTGCACCAATACTCTTCTGAATTTATCTTTGTTTTTTATTTTTGGAACATAGCAATCAATAATTTTATATCCTTTCTCCAATAAACCATTAAATAAAGGATGACTTGATACTGCAAAAGGTTTTTTATAATCGCCTGGGATAAAACAATTATCAACCTGTAAATATCCGCTATCGTCATATTTTATATATTTTTCCGGTATTTCTTTCAGGGGGACTATTTTTAAATGTTTGTATCTTGGTCTATTTTTAATTTTTATATTGGTATACCAGAAACAAGGGTTGCTTACAATTTCTTTTTTCGGGTTTAAGAACCAATCTACTCTGTTATATCCGCCCCATGCTTTCTTTTCTTTAAAATATGGCATAAATGCCATTGTTATATAATTGGTTTGTGCAGAAATTACTAAAAACTTTTTTCCGCTTTTAACAATAGTTTCCCAATAATCTATAGCTCTGGAAAATGGCGGGTTAGTACATACTATATCCGTTTCTTCTTTAAGTATTTTTAATGACAAAGGATGATCAAAACTTCCATTATAACCTTCCGGATATACTTTTAATGTATCGTAATCCTTAATTTCGCTGTATCCTTCTTTAGTAAATATATACCCTTTTGTTCCTTGATTGAATAAATCATATTGACCATTAATGCCGCCGATATAATGTGTACATATTAGTTTTTTTAATTCAAGTTTTATAAAATTATGTAAAAAATACAATGGAAATGCGGATGTATTTTTTTCGTTGTTATCTACAGCATCATCGCAATTACAAAATACAGTTTTATTTTTCCATGTTGATATTGGGTACATATTGAGTTCTTTTTCTACATCTTCAAATCTGGTATAAAATTCGTCATTGTTAATTTTTTGTGCTTTTTGAAGTAATTCTTTTCTTGTAACGCCTCTTTCCTCAAGAGACGGCGTTGTCTTTTTTACAATTTTAACTATTTGCTTTTTATCTTCTGTTTTAAGATATGTTTCTTTAACAAACATAGTATGGGATTTAATAAATTTGACATATTCATTAAACCAATGTGTGTTGAAAAAAAATATCTCCTTGCTTTTTTCTTCACGGAGTGTAATAAAATTGTATTTTATATCATTTTCCAATGTTACCATATCTTTTACTTCGCAAGTTAGTAAATACTGGTAGACTGTTTCTTTGGATTTGCCGGTCATATTATTGTATTCTTTTAATCTTCTTTCCAAATTATTGGTTTTGCCAATTTTACATTTGGTAACTTCTTTTGAGGACTGTACGATATAAATATATTGATTTACCTTGCTTTTAGCCAATTTTTCCCTTCGCGTTATTATGTCATTTTTGGAGTAATCTTACAAGCGGAGACCGCAAACAGTGGTTACTATTGGGAACTTCTAATAACCAAAACAGGGTTTTTAGAAGTTCCCTTTATCTTTTTTAGCGCAGAGTCTGGCCGTTTAACAGCAGCGGCGTACCGTCTGTTTTTTGGGTAAGCACCCGGTCTCCCTGGATAAGACAGGAAGCATAAGTATGAACCTCTGCTTCTGACTGAGCTTGCTTAACCAGATTGACATCAAACCTGGCCATATAATTTTTGCCGTTCACCACGGTAATTGCGTAAAGGTTGCCGCCGTTTACCCAAAGCAGGCTGTTCTGGTGAATATCATCATTTCCTTGTTTAAGCATATTCAGGGTGTCCCCGTCAATTTCTACCAGCCTGATGGCGCTGTTTCCCTGGTTAACTCCTGCTAT
>JAIRRF010000252.1 GCA_031256115.1 Treponema sp. | reverse complement strand
TGGAAGAAGGAGATTCATTATGCTATATTGGAGGCGGGCGCTTCGGGGTTGTACAATTAAGGAACGAAAGAGGAGAACAAAAAAAAATTATCATAAAAAAGATTGTTGAGTGGGAAGACAGGGAAAAAAGAGCGAATTGGCGCAGTGTCATAGCTGATCATTATTCAATAACATGAAAGAAGATGCGGAAAATCTGGATTTTCTATCCAACCCCAAAGTAATAGAGAATTATATTTATCTGGAGGAAATGGGAGTATTCCGGTTAATAGATAAATTTAACAGTGAAATTAAGAATTGTAAGAACCTTCTTACAGCAGCAGTTGATATCTTTAACAAAATAACCGTCGATGAAATTCTGGATGCGGCTGTCTGGTCTATTTCTTATCGGTTTTTGCCTTCATTTATTACCTTTTTATGGAAACCAAGCCAAAATCGTGACGATGTGACCATTTTAAGTTACAAAAATTATAAAAAAGTAGCGATTAATGTACCAATTCAGACGATAACACCCTTTATTCCTTTTTTCAGGAAATTTCCCAAACCGGCAGCTTTTGATGTTTTTTCGTCTCCTGAAAACAATGTGGATATTTCTGTGCTGAACATTTTAGCCAAAATTGATCCTGAACTGATTATTCCGATTTTAAGCCCCTTTGGGTTTTTCGGCGTTGTACTGGTAGGGAAAAAAATTACCGAAAAGGGTTATGCCTCTGATGAATTATTTTTTCTTGAACAACTTATGTCTTTTGTATCCCAGGCTGTACAAAACAATATCCACTACGAACATTCAGTCCGGGATGTTAAAACAGGGTTATATAACCACGGTTATTTTATGTCCCGGCTTGACGAAGAATTAGCCAGAACAAGACGGGAATCGGCCGTTTCTTCCGTGATTGTGATGGATGTAGACAGATTTAAAGATTTTAACGATTCATACGGACACCTGGCGGGAGACTGTGTTCTGGAAAACCTGGCTAAAATGATCAAACAAACTGTCAGAACAGGAGATATTCCTTCCCGTTTCGGCGGCGAAGAATTTACCATTCTGCTTCCCAATACTTCACAGCAGACTGCCTGGCTGGTAGCGGAACGGCTGCGTATGGCGGTAGCGGCCATGCAGGTTGCCTGGGATATTCCACTTCCGCAGGTGACAATCAGCCTGGGTCTGGTAAGTTTTGACAGCCGGTCAAATGTCACTTCCGACAGGATAATTTCCAGGGCCGACGAAGCGTTGTACAAATCCAAGCAAAACGGACGCAACCGTACCAGCGTATGGGGTGCGGGTTTGCTTTTTAAGGTCCAGTGCAGTCTGGATCCCGGTTCTGCTTCAGCGTAATTTTTTACCTGGCCAGGCGCGGCTATCGGGCGTACTCTGTAATCCTGGTTTCCCGGATGATTGTAACCTTGATCCTGCCCGGATAGTGCAGATCCGCTTCGATTTTCCTGGCTATATCCTTGGCCAAATATTTTGTTTGATCGTCGTTGATGGCATCATTGTTGACAATGATTCTTAGTTCCCGTCCGGCCTGGATGGCAAAGGCCTTGTCCACGCCGCTAAATCCAACAGCAATGTTTTCCAGGTTTTCCAGCCGTTTGATGTAATTATCCAGGGTTTCTTTCCGGGCGCCGGGCCGGGCGGCACTGATTGCATCGGCAATTTGTACAATCACCGATTCCAGGCAGGAAGGTTCTATGTCGTTATGGTGGCTCCCCACTGCATTGATAACTCTGGGGTCTTCTCCCATCTTACGGGCCATATCCATGCCGATTTCCGCGTGATTTAGGTCTGAGTCTGATTCGGCTCCTTTGCCGATGTCGTGAAGCAGAGCGGAACGTTTGGCAAGTTCCCGGTTCACTCCCAGTTCCGCCGCCAGAACCCCGGCAATAACTGCAACTTCTTTGGAGTGGTTAAGGACATTCTGGCCGTAACTGGTACGGAAATAAAGCCTTCCCAAGGCACGAATTGCTTCCTGGCTGATATTGTGGATCCCCACGTCAAAAAGAACTTTTTCGCCTTCTTCGAAAATCTTCTGGGAAATATCCTTGCTGACCTTGGCTACAACTTCTTCGATCCGGGCAGGGTGGATTCGACCGTCAATGATAAGGCGTTCCAGGCTTATCCGGGCAATCTCCCGCCTGACAGGATCAAAACATGAAATAACTACCGCTTCCGGTGTGTCATCTATAATGAGATCAACACCCGTCAGGGTTTCCAGGGTACGAATGTTCCGGCCTTCCCGGCCAATTATCCGGCCCTTCATTTCGTCGTTCGGCAGGGTTACGGTTGCTACGGTAACATCCCCGGTTACCTCGGTGGCAAGCCGTTGAATGGTAGTTACAAGTATATCTTTGGCTCTTTTTTCTGCCGACAGGTTCGCTTCCTGTTCAACCTTGTTTATTAATACTTGGGCATCATGCCTGGCATCATTTTCAAGATCGGCAATAATCAGGGCTTTCGCTTCATCCACGGTAAGTCCGGAAATCCGTTCCAGTTCCCTGCGGTACCGTTCGCCTTCTTTATCCAGTTCCGTTTCCCGTTCAGCTATCTTATTGCTTTTTTCTGCAAATAGCTGTTCAGTCTTTTCTATCTGACTGGTTTTCCTCTCTAATACCTCTTCTTTCTGCAAAACACGGCGTTCATACCGCTGCAGTTCAGCCCTGCGTTCCCGGGTCTCTCTTTCCTGCTGGTTTCGTTCGCGGATAACTTGTTCTTTTGCTTCAAGAAGAATCTCCTTCTTTTTAGCCTCAGCTTCTTTTATCGCATCCAGTTTTATACGTTCGGCGCGCTGCTCCGATGCCGTAAGTTGAAATCTGGCATATAGCCATCTTATTGTCCAGCCAAAGGTTAACCCGGCAAGAGGGAGGATTATATATAAAATCCACATATTCTTCCCCTTACCGTTGTTATAAAAATCAAAAATTATATACTATATGATAAAGAAAACTACTTTACTTGTCAAGGAAAAAAAGTAAATTATGAAAAAATGGACAGTCATTGTGTCAAAATGCTGCAAAAAGGACCTTACCTGACAATCTTATCCGAAGGCAAATACTTGGCTAGAATATCTTTAAGTTCCTGAACCATAATAGGTTTGGGAAGGAAGTCGTCCAGCCCCTCTCTAAGAAACATATCCCGTACTCCGGACAAGGCATTGGCGGTCAGGGCAATAATAGTTAGACGGGAAAATTGATTTCCCATGGAGCGAATTTTCCGGGCCGTTTCAATTCCGTCCATACCCGGCATCATATGATCCATAAAAACCAGGTCATAATTTTGTTTTTGTACCATCTCGAGGGCTTCTTCACCTCCGGGGGCGGTATGAACCTCTGCTCCGTAGCGCTGAAGAAGACCTTCGGCAACCATACGGTTTATCCGGTTGTCGTCCACCACAAGAACAAGGACATTCCGTACCAGAATAGAGCCTCCGTCTTCCCTTGTTCGGCGCGGTTCGTAGTTTTTTCTGCCGTTAATTGCCGCAGCCAATTGAGTAACAATAACAGGCCTGCTTAACGCATTGGGAACTTCCTTATCGTTTTTCTCGGTAACTTCCTTGATAACAAAAAATTTACGGTTAAGATTGCCGTTCAAATAAAAATCCCTGAAAGCTTCCCTAGCAGCCCTGTCAAAGAAAATGTGGCTGTAATCTCTTTCCCTGTATAATTGTTCGGCCAATTCCAAATCTGTGCAAATATCACAGTTTGTCCCAAGATCCTTAAGCATGAACTCTATG
>JAIRRF010000238.1 GCA_031256115.1 Treponema sp. | reverse complement strand
GGCTGTCAACGGTATCGTTGGGCTGGAGGCGGATAGCCAGGGTTCCGTTCCGTCCAATGGTGGTATTGCAGTGGGCGGTAACCCGGGCTTTCTTTGCCACAAGGATCAGATCCATGTTGGTCATTAGTTTGGCCGCCCCGGCGACTACCTCGGAAGTTAAGCCCCGGCTGACCCGTCTGATTGACTCGCCGTTAGCCTTGTCCGAAAGGAGCCATTCACGAAATTCCGCCATACTCCAGTTCCTGATTTCGCCGTAGATCTTTTCGTTTACGGCATCCTGGATAATACGGGTAACCTCGTCTTGTTCGTAGGGGACTACGGGGCTTTCACGGATATCAGAGATCTTCAGTTCCGAAAGAACCTGTTTGGCGGCAACCCTCTCGGCCATATTTTCGGCCCCTATGCCTGCCAAACGGTCACCGGACCGGTCCTCATTCGCCTTGGCGAGGACGTCCTTGACATCCCTGAACTGATAGACCTTGTTAAATAACTTTGTTTTCAGTATCACAGGATTTCCTCCTTACCTATAATCTATTCTTTATACCAAATACCAAAAAATTACCCAAAAACCACAAATCAGAACAAAATTATGATAGTTAGGATACCACCACTAATCTTGCTTGTCAATTATTTTTATTATTATTTTTTTATTAATTTTCTGTTTGACTATACAATATGCCCGTGTTACTATACTCCGACAAGGCCCATATGAGGAAAATCTGTTTTCATATCCAAAAAGGCGGGGTAGGGAAAACCTCGGTAACAGGGAATGTGGCCGCTCTCCTGGCCCGGGAAGGCAAGAAAACCCTGGTGGTTGACTGCGATCCCCAGGCAAATTTATCCAGTTGGCTCTGTACAAAAAAGCCCGAATACGATATCGCTTCGGTATTTACCGGGCAGGCAGACGCGGAAGCTGCAATTCAACAGATCGGCGGACACTTATCAATCCTTCCGGTTATTTCCATTGGAAGCGGTTTAAAACAGTGGGCCGAAACCGAACTGGTCAGAAGCCCCCGGGCCCTTGAATTCTTTATTTCCGACCTGGAAAAACTAAACTTTGACTATGCTCTTTTTGACTGTTCCCCTTCGCTCTCTCTGCTGGAACGTTCGGTAATTTCCTGCATGGATGAGCTTATTAACCCCCTGTCTGCGGAGTTTTTCAGTATTGACGGCGTTGAAAGTTTTGCCAATGAGCTTCACCACATCGAGAGGTCTAACCGGATAACCATAAAAAACGATAAGATAGTGCTGAATTTATTGAATCGTTCCTTTACCCGGCACCGGGCCTTTCTGGAAGAGCTTGAAAAGCTGCGGTACCGGATCTTTGTGATCCCCCAGGACAGCAGGATCGCCGAATGCCAGATTGCCCGTAAAAGTCTGGCCGATTTTGCGCCAAAGGCAAAATCTCTGCCCTTCTTCATGGAACTGGTACATTCGATAATGGAAGAACAAGAAAAGTAATACAAAAGGAGTGATTATGGCAAAGAAAAAGGCAAATATCGGTGATTTGATAAAGAGCGACATGTCCCGGCGGACCATAGGGGAAGAGACTGAAACTGCGGATACTCCGCCCCTATGGAGCGAAGACGAAAAGAAGCCCCCAACAGCAGCTGCCGAAAAGAAACCCCAGGCAGCAAAGGCCGCAAAGCCCAATATTCCCGATAGTGTTCCCACTATTAAAGGAATTACCGGCCTGGCGGACTTTATTGCCAAACAGGCCCAATCCGCGGGGCTGACCGAAGTGACGGATCTGCAAAATTATTATGACTATCTGCAAAACCAGGCCCTACGCTATGTCAGGGGTTTCAACGCGGGACGGCGCTTTTACGGTTAACGCCGGATCATGTCTCTTTATTAATGAATTATGGCAACTCCGGCAATCCCAACTCTTTCAAGAACAGATTGTGCCTTTTTTTTGCCTTGGAAATGTCAACTTCAATTTTATCCATATTCATTTTCACTTCCGCAAGGTTAACAATTTCTTCTTCCAGAGCGTTGCTTACATATCGTGATATGTTTAGGTTGTATCCGTTCTTTTCAATCTCCTTCAGTTTAACACGGCGAGAGTATTTTTTGTCATTCTCTTTGCGGTACTGATATGTTTCTACTATCCTATCAATATGCCTGGGCAAAAGAACATTTTGGCGTTTGCCTTTTTCATAATGTTCGCTTGCATTGATGAACAATACGTCATCGAACTTTTTACATTTTTTTAGCACAAGAATGCAAACGGGTATGCCGGTAGAAAAAAACAAGTTAGCGGGCAACCCAATAACTGTGTCGATATTGTCATCTATAAGGAGTTTTGTTCTGATTTTTTCTTCCGCTCCGCCACGAAACAAAACGCCATGTGGTAAAATGATAGCCATTGTACCTTCATCGCTTAAAAAATGAAACCCATGCAACAGAAACGCAAAATCTGCTGCGGATTTAGGGGCAATCCCGTAGCTTTTGAAACGAAAATCTTCGGACATCGTTTCGTTTGGCTCCCAACGATAGCTAAACGGAGGATTCGCAACAACGGCATCGCATTTCAGCTTTTTTGCCGGGTTCATTTCATTTAAGACATCCCATTCATTTAACAGC
>JAIRRF010000218.1 GCA_031256115.1 Treponema sp. | reverse complement strand
ACAATGTGGAACTTTCCCTGGTTTCCGGCCGGCCTGTTTCGTTTATCCAGAATTTGTATCCCCCCTATTACTTTAACCGGCCTACCCTGCCCCTGGCCATTGCGGGAAGCGCCCAGGCCGATACCTATGGCGGAGGCTACGATCGCCGAAAAGAAGCGATGGAAGATATGGCCTATGATGAAGCGGAAATGGTGTACGCACTGCAATCAGCGCCCGCTGCGTCAAGAATGGCAGAACCGGCTGAGCGTCGTGCCGCAGGAAATCTGACGTCTGTACAAAGCGCCGCCGCAGGAAGCGCCCTGGGAGACCAATTTGCCTATACAGTAAAAAACACTGTTACCCTTAACCGAAGGCAGAGTGCCATGATCCCCCTGGTAAACAGTACTATGGGAACAGCTAAATCTTTGATTCTTCAGGGAAACAGAGCCCTGGGAGGCAGCATACACCCGGACCTGGCAGTGGAACTAACCAACAATACGGGGATGAAACTTCCCGCGGGCCCCATTACGGTCTTTGACGGAGGAAGTTATGCCGGAGACGCTTTAATCGAATTTTTCGGCGAAAACGATAAAAGATTCATAAAATACGGGGAAGACCTTTCCGTTATCGGAACAGCCGCCCTGAATGCCGGCACCAGGCTGGTCAGCACAGTTACCATCGCAAACGGAGTTATGACCATCAACCGCCGCCAAATTCACGAACGGAACTATACAGTTAAAAATACAGCTTCCGAAGTAAAGCGGCTTATTATTGAACACCCCATCACGGGCAATTCTACCTTAACGGAGCCCAGGAACTATCTGGAAAAAACCGATTCCCTCTACCGCTTTGCACAGAACCTTCCCGCCAACGGCGAAATAAACCTTAAAGTTACGGAAGAAAGCCCCGTATCCGAACGGATTGTTCTGAACCAGCTCCGGCCGGAAATCCTGTTAGGCTACAGTACCAACCAGGAAATGCCCGCCAATGTCAGGGCGGCCCTGTCCAGGGCGGTGGAACTGCGGCAAAAAAACGATTCCGCAAAACAGGCCCAGACTGAACTGGAAACCCGGCGTGCCAGGCTTATCGCCGAGCAGGACCGGGTCAGGCAAAACCTCAACGCCGTGGGTACCGGAAGCGATCTGGGAAGGGAATACATGCAGCGTATGACTGCCCTGGACAGGGACATCGACGGACTTAACCGGGATATTGAACAGGCCGCCGTCCTGGTACGATCCACCCAAAAGGATCTAGAAGACTACATTTCGGGACTAAGGTTGTAAAAATTCCCCGGCTATTCCTGATTAATTTTATCCCATTTCCTGGCGTTGAAGAGCTTTAAAGACCCTGTCAAATTCAACGTTCAGGTTTTTTGCGATTTCACCCAAATCATTGCAATCAGTTGTCGCCTGAACAACCATTGAGTTTTGTTCTTCTCCCAGCTGGGAGGTGGTAACCGCTGCGTTTTCAATAATGTTTAATGCTTCCAAAAGCACTTTCATCTTGATATCCATATCATTAATATGGGTCAAAAGCTGGTCAACATTGTCCATTCCGGTTTCAAAATCTTTTTCGGTAACATTAAGGGAAGTGGTCGCCTCCTTTACCAATCCGATAATTTCCTGTATGGTGCTTTTAATGGACTGGGCGGATTCACTGGAGTTTTTGGATAATTCCCTGATACCGTCCGCCACAACCTTAAATCCCCTGCCGGATTCCCCCGCATGGGCCGCTTCAATTGAAGCATTAATGGCAAGTAGGTTCGTTTTTGAGGCTATATCCTGAATAACACCGACAAATTCTATTATGATTTCAGATTTCTTTTTAAGGGCGGAAATTTTTTCAACCGATAATTTCATTGATTCATTGATGGTATGCATATTGGCTTGAATACCGTCGGCATGTTTGGTTGAATATTCACATTTTTCATATACACTACTACCGGCCTGGACTCCTGTTTTAGCGCTGTTCAGCGATTCGGTGGCTTTTTCATGTACCGCACCGGATATGCTGTTTACTTTTTTTATTACATCGGTCAAGTCGTCAGATTCGGTCTCCATATTTTTAATAATTTGACCAATGGTTTTCATACTGCTTTGAATGACCGTATTATCCTTTACGATTTCAACAGCGCCTATGGGATTTCCATCATCATCATATACACCGGCGTTTGACACCAGTGTATGAACAGTGGCCCCGCTTTTGTGATAAACATCCACAGCAACATCCCGCAAAAACTGTTTAACCTGAATACATTGCTGGGTTGGGCACTGGCTTGCCGGGGGACAGACACATGCCTTAAACATATCGTAACATTTCAGTTTTTTGGCTTCTTCCGCGGTATAGCCGGTAAGCTTGGCTATTGCATCCGGCCAAAGGACAACATTATAATCCATATCCCGGACATAATAAGGATCAGGCATGGCTGACTGTATCGCCCTAAGCTGGGCGTTCTCGAATTTTAGGGTATTTATTTGATTGACAGCCTCCGGATCAGGCTGGGATTGCCGGGAAATATCATCTGTTTTTACTGGTTTTTTTGAAGAATGGGACATATGATCACTCCTATAAACTCAAGCTTAACACAGTTTTAACATAACTGTTATCCCGGTATTGCCCCAGTTCCCCTGTTTTGTCTCCGCCAAAAAAGCCGGCGGAAAGTTCCAGGGTAACATCATCCTTTGACCAGATAATTGCCGGAATAATAAAAAAGTCTCTGTCTTCAATACCCCAGAGGGCCGTGGCTTTTAGTTCCAGCTCATCCCGAAAGAATTTTTTGGAAAGGATTCCGCTTATCCGGGTGGAACTGCGATCTTTACCCGCCTCTGTATCGATCACCAGAGGATCAAAGCCGATCTTATCGTACATTAAGCGGACCAATCCGTTCCCCTGAAGATTAAGGTTAATTCCCCAGATCAAATCCCGGTCAAATCCAAGGGACCACACCAAATGGGGGTTATAGACAGCGCCGTCATCCCCTTTTAAATCACTCGTTATATTAGCCCCAACTTCTGCCCGGAGATTAAAACCGGCAATTACCTGGGCATAATCAATGCCGATCTGGTGGTAATAGTTGTAATCAATATCCATATTTATTTTAGCCGGGTCAATAGTAAGCGGCGGCACCGAAAATAATCCCACAAAATCATTTAAATCAACCGTGTATGCAGGACGGGGCATCCTCCCGAAATAGTATTGAATTCCAAAATCGGAAGAACCCAATGTGGCGGTAAAACGCAGCCCCCCCTGGGCATATTGTAAAGTTTCACTTGTACTGTCGTAGTAATCTTCCAATTCAAAACCAGCCAGCCAGGCACTAAGCGCCGTATCCATTCCCGGTAATGGAAATGCTGTATTCAGCTTTTCAGTCAGGGAAGACGCCAGCCCGGCAACTTGCTCCGGCGCCCATCTGCCGTTTAAGGCATAGCCGTTTCCCTGAAACCAGGGAATAAAAACTCCCTCCAGTTTGGAAAAAGAACCGATGTTCCAGCTTGCATGAAGCATGGGCCGGGCAAGCTTAATGCTTCGGGGATCCCCCATGTCAGAAAGGTCCGAAAAATCCAGGGGGTTAATCACATCCAGAGGGCCGAAGCTGTCCGCCCTACCCCAGGTAAGTTTTCTTAAACCCGCTTCCAGATCCACCGGGCCCAGGAAAAGGCGGATATAGGCTTCGTCAATGGCAACAGGCGAAACATCGTTAACATCCGGTTTGATCTTTAGAATGATGATTCCCTCGGCGGTTTTTCCGGCGGCGGAAAAATTGAGCCGTCCGGCAAAAATATCCCCCAATTGCATTGCCTGAACCTTTTCAACCGAATCGAAATCGTTCGTAAAAACCAAAAGCCGGGCCGAAATTTCTCCGTTTATTTTTATGGCTGCATCAACAGGGCTTTCCGCAGCTTCAATGCCAAAACCGAAACCGTCTGTGTCTTCCTGGGAAAACAGAACAAAGGCCGGAAAAAAAAACATCAGCAAAGCAAGCTGCGGAAAACGGAAGCCCCCGGCAGGATTCATCCGGGTGTGAAACGCGTGGTTCAACGCGGTCTTCCGGTCTCAAGATAGGAGCTGGTAAAAACCGCTTCGGGGACAGCATCGTTGTATTTCAAAATCTCCACGTTTATGGTGGTATTCCCCCCACCGACGGTGGTCATTCTGGTTTTTACTGCGCTGAGTTTACCCTGAATATCCCTAAGCTCCAGAATTTCCAGGGTTTTAATGTGGGTTCCTCTTTTGTCAAAGAGTTCGATCTTGTAACTTACCTTATTTGATTTGTCTATCCACTGTACCATTTTTGAATATTGATAGGAAGAATTTTTCGGCCGGGATTCTATCACATGGCATGGTTTTCCGTTAAGATTTTCTTCTCTTAGGAGTGTATGGGTATCCAGATCGGCGTCCCGGTCGACGGAGGCAATATCGTCGTATGAAAAATCGGTCCCCATAAAACTTCCCGATCCTTCCGACGCGGCAATGCGTCTGACTTTTCCCAAAGAAGGAAGAAAGATCCATTGATTGCCGGTACCTTTCCCGGTATCCATGGAGAGGAAACGGGTCCCCGCTATATTGGCAGGCTGGCGGAATTCCAGCAGCACCCGGGATAGTCCGGCAGAATCGTCCTTGGTATATTGGTCAATAAGCCGTTCACTAACGGAGCCGTTTTTTGCGGTAATCACCCATCTGGAACGAGTCTGGGTCGTGTCGGCACTGATCCGGTTTCTGGACTGGCGGACTATGGTCAGGGCAGATTCCTGGGCGGCAGAAAACTGAACCGCCCCGGTAATTGCTAATAAAATTACAACAGAACAAAAACGTTTCATGGCAATCCTCCCTCTTTTAGAGTATTACGATTTTTTTATTTTATCCAGTTTTTTGCTTATATGCGAAGGCCGGTTTAAGGGTTAACAAAAGAGCGGGAATCACCGTAAGGCTTACCAGGGCGCTTATCCCCATGGTAATGGCGATAAGGAGGCCGAAATCCGCAAGCATATTAAATCTGGAAAAGATCAGAACCGCAAAACCGGCTCCTACAGAAAGGGCATTAATTATTATTGCCTTACCGGAAACAGCAAAGGTCCGCATCAGAAAAATACGCTGCCCCCCGGCGGACAGACCCTCAACAGGGGAATTGCGTAATTCACGTTTAAAGGATTCCATATAATGGATCGTATAATCAATTCCAATCCCCACGGCAAGGCTGGCAATCATGGAAGTTCCCAAATTCAGTTTAATCCCCAAAAAGCCCATAACCGCAAAGTTCATTAATATGGAAATTGAAAGGGGCACAATTCCGATAAAGCCCGCCGCCACTGAACGGTTTGTCAGGGCGATAATAAGGAACACCAAAGCCAGGGAAATAAAAAGCGAAATTATCTGGGAATGAACCACCTGGCGGTTCAAAGAGGCTTCTACCAGGGCGCTTCCTCCCACTGTAATTTTTATATCCCTGGGAAAGTTTGCATCCATAAAATTGTATATGGCCTCCATGGCCCGGTTTGTATCCGACTCCCCCAGGGTACGGAGCTGTATTGTAGTTTTGATTGCCGTCGGTTCCAGAGGATCATTGGCATAGGAATCGATGCTGCCCGACAACAGGATAAGATAATTGGCTGTCAGTACCGCCAGTTCTTCCGCCGTTGTTTTTCCGTATTTGGCAGGATCCGCGGGGATCTCGTAGTAAGCGGCTCCTTCACCGACAACTGCTTTCTCCGGTTTGATTTCATGTTCCTCCGGAGTATTAAGATTCACCGGATCATTTTCAAAATCGCCAAAACCAAACTCCCAGGCTTCACCGGCGCCGAAATTACCACAACCAAAGTCCTCCTCCCCGGTGTTATACAAAACCACCGGAGTACGCAAACCTTCCGGACTTTCATCGGCGTTAAAAACCTGGTTAATCCGTTTTATTAAATCGGTAAAACCAAAGGCTTTTCCGGCTTCGGGAACATTGTCTTCAAGATGCCGGTTCAGCTTATCCATAGCGCCAAGACAGGCGGGGCTGAGCAATATCAGGCTGTCTTCGGACTCGGCAACAACACTGACTATTTTTGAACCGCCGAATTGTTCCC
>JAIRRF010000165.1 GCA_031256115.1 Treponema sp. | reverse complement strand
CCGCTAAAACCAACGGTTTTTAGCGTAGTAGCAAATCTGGTAACCCAGCGGGCGCAATTCCCCTGCGGAATTAGCACATTGCGAATATACTAAAAAATAAACAATAATGTCAAGTACTTGTTACAAAAAAATGAAAAAAATTGATTTTGAAGGATTTTAATAATCAACAACCCAAGAACCCGCTTCACGGGGGAGGCAGAGCGGTCAGGATATGTACCCTTCGCATACAATCCAAAAAAAGGGGCTGTCCGATGATACTTTTCGGACAGCCCTTATTGAACCAGACTTTCGTGTAATTTTAATCGCCGAAAGCGGTAAAGGACAGCATTAAGCCGCCGCAGGTATTATTACCGTCTTTTTCAAAGCCGTATTCCCCAAAGGTGAATTCGCAGAGAAAGGGTACATCCCCGGCCGCTTTTTTAATTTCCGCCACCGCTTCTTCCATCCTTTCGCCGATACCGGCCCGCCTGCCTCCGCAGTGAACCAGGAAATACCCCTTTGCTTTGGGAAGTTTTTCTTTTAGGGCTTGCAGGGTTTCTCCATTTGATTTAATTAATCCGTCCACCGAGCCTTCCATATAAATTACGGCTGTGTTTACAGACAAATCACTGCCGATGTTCATGGAAAGATCGTCATTGCCGTTCATGGGATGACGGATTGCGACGAGGTCGCCCAGACGGTCTTTCACGCCCAATGGATTGCAGATGGATTCTACCAATAAATCCATGCCTTTAAGTTTATCAACAGCTTTGCCGCTCCACTCAGAGTACTTTTTGACCGCAGGGACGCCGTCGATTTCCATTAACTGCCTTTTACCGTTTACTTTGGTGATAATCCCCGATTTATTGCTTTCCCCGTAGGCGCCGGTATATTTGTTTGCAAATCCGCCGCTGGTGTAGAAAAAAGCAAGCGCCACGCCATCTCCGGTTACCATTTCATCGGCAAAGAGTTTCCATTGCCCGGCTATAGTATTATCCGCAGCACTGCCGCCGAAGAAAGGCACCCGGCCAATGACCTTGGCTATTCCTTTTAAATAAGATTCTTCTTCGCCGGGGGAAGCAACCATATAGAAATAATCGGGAGCACAATTCTTGCCGGCGTTTTTCATAGCCGCTTCCGCTACACTTTTTCCGACATCTTCGGCATTACTGCCTTTTGCGCTTCCCGCCACGCCGACGACTACATCGCCGCCCATGGACATGATCCCCACAAAGTGATCGCCTCCGACAAAGCCCTTGGGTGTAATTACTCCGGTAAATGAAGTATTACCAGCCACCGCAATGCCCGGCACAGCGGCTTTGACGCCCTTAATGAGCGCCGCCTGATCATAATTCACACTGGAAAACACAAAGGCAAACTTTGCGCCCCCCATGGCGCCCGCAGCGGCTTTGCCCGCTTCAAATGCATCTCCTGCCTGGGATGAACCGACTTTAATGTTTAACATTATTCTCTCCTTACTTTGTTTTTTTTATTGTATGCGAGGGGTTTACTGGTAAACCCCGAGGCAAATACCTTACCCAAACAACATACCCCGCCTTTAGGGCGGGGTTGTTGATTACCCGCCAGCCAAAAGCGGTATGATTAATACAGAATCTGAGTCACAAAGCTCATAATCTTCCGGTTTCCTGGAATTGTTTACCATTATAGTATATTTTATTCCGCGCTCCTTAACGCCCAGGCGCGCTACAAGCTGAGAAATCGTCATACCGGATTCATATTCCATGTCAAAAACGCCGCTTTTCGCAGATGCTGCGTTGTTTTCAGCCAGAGGGGAACCTTCGCCGCTTTGCGGCTCGGTGGTAGATACCGGTACAAGCTTAATAAACTCCCCGGTTAATTTAACCTGAATCATATAAGCATCCTTGATACACTCATGCCGGTATGTACTTTATATAGTCGTCCAAACCGAGATTTTTCAGAGATTCCGCCGTGGGAATGCCGGAATCGTTCCAGCCGCGCAGTTTGTAGTAATCCATGAGCATTTTGTCAAAATTCACAGGCGCTTTACCTGCCCTGCCGCCGATTATTGCCGCCTGACGCATTTTAGGCGGTAAGGTGTCGTTTGCCCTGGTGATTCCGTCCCGTACATTAATGAGTCGCTGCAATGCAATACCGCGCTTGGCAGTTTCCAGGAGTTCCAAATTGCTGTACTTAATACCCGTGGCATACTCAAATCCTTTAGCAATATCCGTAATGGTTAAGCCGCCAATGTTCACCATAAACTTACAGAGGGTCAGGTTGTTGTACAGCATACTGGTATTCTGGTACATGAAGGCGCAATAACCGGCTTCGTCTTCGGAGAATCTGTCCGGGGGCCCGGTCATTTCGCAGTCCGGGTAGAAAAGACCCAGGGCGCTGGCCTGGGGATTGCCGCGTTCATGGCAGGCGCCCCGGGGGCTTGTAGCATAGTTTACCGCCAAACCGAAAACAGCCCTTGGATCATGGGCCGGCTGATCGAGACCCTTGACCTGGACCGCCACCGCCGCAGAATCCTTGCCGATTGCTTCAATCGCACCGAGTATACCTTTCTTGAACAGTTTCCCAACACCTTCCAGCTTGAGTATCTTGTCGCATAGGAATTGCAGGGTTGCTCCGTCACTCCATTTGGGGACCATGCCGATTTCATCTGCCGAGATAAAGCCGCTTTCGTAACATTCGATGATAAAGCCGACAAATGAGCCTACGGAAATGGTATCTACCCCGGCACGGTTGCATTTGTCATTGGCAACGGAGATCTCCGTAAGATCGTCGATACAGAGGCCCGAGCCGAACATACCGAGGGTTTCGTATTCCGGGCCGTTTCCTTCCAGGATCGAACCATCGGGCAGGGTTACATGGATATGCCTGTGGCAGCCCACGGGGCAGTTTTGGCAAGGCAGAGGTTTTACCTTCAGGAATTCCGTATAGCGGGGAGTACCTATCATTTTTGCACCTTCGTGCCAGACATCACCGCGCCAATACCGTATGGGTACGTCACCCAGGGCTTCCAGGGGCACCATAACATCCGGGGTGCCGCCGCCGCCTTTGGAGGCTTCATGAAGCGCCTTAAAAAGCTCCTTTGCCTGTTCCTTGGCCTTTTCTTCTTCCGCCACCGGTACTTGTTTTGTGCCCCAGACAGCGATGGCTTTCAGGTTCTTGGAGCCCATAACCGCACCGGCGCCGCCTCTTCCGGCAAATGAATGGCCGTCGCAGGTTATACAGGCAATGGGATTTAAAATTTCTCCCGCGGGGCCAATGTTCAGGGTGTTGATGCGTTTGTCGCCCAATTCTTCTTTTATTACGGCGCCTGTCTCAACAGAGTCTTTTCCCCAGACTGCCCCGGCGCTTTTAAACTCGACCGTATCGTCATTAATGTACAAATATACCGGTTTTGGGGCTTTGCCTTCGATAATAAGCATGTCGTATCCGGCTTTTTTAAGCTGCGGTGCCCAAGCACCTGTTCCAGCCGAATCCATGAAGGAGCCGGTCAGCGGGCTTTTAGTGATCACGCTCCACTTGGCGTTACCGGGATAATTTACCGCCTGCATAAAGCCCAGGGCGAAAATTATCTTGTTTTCCGGCGAAAGCGGGTCGATCTTGGGCGGAAGTTCCTCCAATAGATATTTTGCTGCCAGGGCAGCTCCGCCTAAAAGCAGTTTTATTGATTTTTCATCAATTTCTTCTACCTTAAAGCTGCTGTCGGAAAGGTTAACCCGTAATAGTTTTTTCCAGTATCCATTCATATTTTGTTTCTCCTCTATCTTAATTAAGATAATTATACCTTGATGATAACATGGCTAAAGGAATTTGCAAGAAAAAACGCAGAAATCTGCCCATAGAGCAAATCCGAACCATAATATCTTCAAAGAGGGTATTTTCCTGGAGTTATTACACCTCATCTATGCTTTATGGGCAGTTTTTCTGAATAAGAGCACAAGCCGTTGGTTAAACTTATGGATCCCAGTTAAATCGTGGTATAATACAAAGAGGAGGATTAATGCCGTTTACGGTGATTGTATGCGCCCAAGAGCCATCGATGTAAAACCTGCCGGATTAAGCATTGAATGGCTGTATGGGCAGGATATTTGCCCTGATGAATTATATTATAACAGTACACACGCCGGTACGGAAATATATTAAGAAAGATTCTTGATAATATGGTTAGCTAATTTTTCATTTATTTCACTATGACGAGGAACTCGATCCTCGGTACCTGTTCGAGGGTTCTTATATACATCGTGCTTTTTTCCATGCTTAACGAAAATACAACCCTGGGCTTGAAGTCTTTTAAGTAACACTCCTCTTTTCATGCAGGGATTATGGAAAGAGTTCCATTTTTTCATTCCGGAGTCGTTTCTGGTTGTTCTTCTTGTACCGGAGGGGAACCTTCGCTCATTGGCATTCGCTCGGCGGCAGGTCCTAGTTCATATAAATCGGCAAGCATTTCTTCCAATTCCTTGATGGTTTTCCCCTGTGTCCAATGGCTGGGGTAATCGTTTAAATATCCAAGGAACCAGCCGTCTTTCTCCTGCCAATAGGTATAGTGCAATTCCATACCTAGCCTCCTGTTGTACTATACCGTAAAAATTAGTGCCTGTCATCAAAACGTCCACCAGGGGAAATATATGGAAAAAATCGTTGTCCGAAGGCTTTTTTTATTCTTCATTTTTCATTGTTCATTCGTTAACAAAACCACATTTTTGCCGCCAAAAACCGCTTTCTGCACGAAACATTGAAAATTCGACATGAAACAGGGGTAAAAATCGGCATCAAGAGGGGAACCGCGCATCGTTGATGCGACGCCACTGCGTGGCTCGGTTGAGGTTCCTGTGCCACCTAAAGCAATGGAGGAAGGAGGGAGTAAGAATCAGGACATTTTTGGGGCATACCTGCTCATTTCGCATAACGTTCAAGGTTGGCGATGTTTTTGCAGCCCGAATAAGCAAAACCGCAAGGTTTTGCAGGGTCGCAAAAATGTGGGTGGAGGTTTGCGCGGGAATGGCGTAGTCATGACCTGGCAAGCCGGAACCCCGAGCCACGCCACGTATCAGGCGGCGAAGCGCTTTATACAATAGTTTTTTATTTTCTAATTAAGCCATCAGTTTTTAGGAAATCTTCCGCTACAGATATTGGGGTTTCCCCTTGAACATCAACACAATAATTAAGTCCAATCATTATATCATCTGACAGTTTGCCAGAAAGTTTATTCAGAATGTCTAGCAGTTCTGGGTATTTTTCTGTTGTCTCATTACGAATAATGATTACAGCATGATATGGGGGAAAAAAGTGTTTATCATCTTCAAGCACTACAAGGTTATGTTCCAATAACATTCCGTCAGTTGAAAATGAACTACACACTTGAATTTCATTGTTATCAATGGCAAAATAGCGTTCAATCCAACCCATTGATTTTTCCTCTTTATATTTCAAGTCGTATATTCTTTTTAAGTTTGCGAGCCCATCATACCTGCTGTGGAATGCATCAGTACCGCCAAAAATAAAATTAGATGAAACTTTTGCCAGATCAGAAATTGTTTTTAAACTATACTCCGCTGCGACATCAGCTCTTACTGCTATAGCGTAGGTATTATTAAAACCAAGAGGTTCCAGCATTAGTATATTATATCGTTCTTCCAAAACTCTTTTATTTAGATCATATACTCCCATGTCTTCCCTAATAGTGGAATATATATGATGATTACCGAAAAAAGTTCCAGTATATTCTACATATACATCAACTACTCCTGTTTTAATATCCGCAAAAAGTACATCATACGCTAAATTATTCATACAAGAAGCGTTTAATTTCGTATTGTCTTCAATTAGCAGTTTGATCATCTGTCCTAAAATAAGTTGTTCTGTATAGCCATCTGTACCTATCACAATGTCAGGTTTTTTGTTTGTACAGCCTACAAAAATACCAAAGAAGACCAAAAATGCTATTAAGAAAACTGTTTTTTTCATTAGTGCCTCCTAAATTAATCAGTTTTTTATATTTTATCATTTTTTAGCTGTTTTTACAACCCATAGAAATGCAAAAGCGTTTTATACAATAGTTGCGCAAATGGCACATAACGTCCTGTTGAATCTGTCGAAAATATACAGTTGCACATAACAATAGAGAAAAAGTTTGTAATTATTAATAACCCGTGATAGAATATTATTACTATGGCACGATTTAAACACACCGATACCTC
>JAIRRF010000041.1 GCA_031256115.1 Treponema sp. | reverse complement strand
ACCACAAATTTAGAAACCCGGGGTTCCTGAACCTTAATATTCGGAGAGGCCATAATAACCGGGTTTTTATAAGGTCTGTACATGGGTACTTTATTTTACCAAAAAACAGGGGTCATTTCTACTGGTCGTTGACTTTACTTTATACCGTATTGACAAAGAAAATAATAGAGTAGAGAATTATTTGCTAGGGGGCCATATTATGAAGAAGATTATTTTTTGCGGCGTGGTTCTGTTTTTCGCTCTCGCCGCTTCGGTTTTTGCAGGACGTACGGAGATAGACGAAGCTATCGGTTCATACGAAGCTATAGTGGTCGAAGCAGAAAATTTAGCAGAAAGGCCATTGGTTGCTGCAAACGATTTTTCTGCCCTGGATGAAAGAGCAAGAGCTGCGGAATCAAAGATTAGTGCTGTTGCAAATGAAAGGGAATGGCAAATTCAGGATGCCAAGCGCTCTGCGGAACTCAGGACACGGTTTAATCAGGCAATGGCAACGGTGATTCAAAAATTATTGAAATATTAAAAAGTTAGGCAAGGCCACAATCCACTTTGTGGATTGCTTAGGAGTTTTTGCTCCACAAAAACTCCATTGTGCAAGGTTAGGCAAGGCTTGCCTGAAATGTTAGGCAAGATTACATTGATGACTAAATTAAGCTACAATACCTTATGAATATCCGGGTCCGTTATGCTCCTTCTCCTACAGGTTTGCAGCATATTGGCGGAATAAGAACGGCCCTTTTTAACTGGCACTTTGCCCGGTCTGCCGGGGGAAAATTTATCCTACGCCTGGAAGATACTGACCGTACCCGTTATGATCCGGCCTTTGAACAAAACCTCTACGACACATTTCGCTGGCTGGGGATTCACTGGGACGAAGGCCCTGATACCGGCGGCCTCTTTGCCCCCTATGTGCAGTCAAAACGAACTGAATTATACCGGCACCATGCACAGGAATTACTGGAAAAAGGACATGGTTACCGTTGTTTTTGCAGCGCCGAAAGACTGGAAAAAATCCGCGCCGAAAGGGAAACAGCCCGGTCTTCCGCAACCGGCTATGACCGGCATTGCCGCACTATAAACGCCGAAGAAAGCAGCCGCCGGGCTGCGGCGGGGGAAAATTTTACCATCAGGCTGCGGATTCCCCTGGAGGCCGTTACCTGTTTTAACGACAGGCTTTTGGGGGATATTGAATGGAAAAACAACGATATAAACCCCGATCCGGTTTTATTAAAGTCGGACGGTTTTCCCACATACCACCTGGCAAACATAGTGGATGATCATCTTATGGAAATTACCCATGTGCTCCGGGCGCAGGAATGGCTTTCTTCAACTCCCCTGCATGTAATTCTCTATAAAGCCTTTGACTGGGATCCCCCCGAATTCTGCCACCTGCCCATGGTAATGGGCCAGGACGGAAAAAAACTTAGCAAACGCCACGGCGCCGCCAGCATCGACGAATTCCGCCTCCAGGGAATCTTAAGTGAAGCCCTGATCAACTATACTGCCCTCCTGGGATGCTCCTACGAAGAAGGAAAGGAACTATATAGTCCGGAAGAACTGGGAAAAAGGTTTAGTTTGGATAAACTAAACAAGGCTCCGGCGGTTTTTGACTATAAAAAACTGGAATGGTACAACGGTCAATATATTCGAATGAAAACAAATGATGAATTGGCCGCTTTGACCATCCCCTGGGCGCTTCAGCAAGGTTTATTCACAGAAAATGCCGCGGTTGAACAAAGGTGTCTTTATACTGAAGCTATTGGCCTGGTCCGGGAGCGGGTAGTTTTTCTGCCGGAAATACCTGAAAAACTTAGGTTTGTTTTTTCTGAACCGGCCCTTCCGGCAGCGGAAGAGTTCATGCCCAAAAAATCGGGTCTTGTCTCTACTCTTTCCCTGCTTACCATGGGAAAAACACTGCTTGGAGAATATTTTCCCGGCGGAAAAGCCCTTAGCGATGAAGAAGCAGAAAATCTTGCCAAAGAATTAGCTGAAAAAGAAGAAATAAAAGTAGGGGATCTCCTGATGCCCCTGCGGGTTGCAATCACCGGACAGCGGGTAAGCCCTCCCCTCTTTGCATCTATCCGTCTTTTGGGCGAAAAACAATGCCTGGCACGGGTAGAAAGAGCCTTACGTTTTCTTTCCGGACAGGAGTTAGTCGGGCATAGCCCATCTTAACAACTCCTATGGATGTAATCCGAGGCGCTTAACGCTTAGGGCCCTGCCCTTTTTATCCAATTCCACAACAATTCCCTGAACGGCGCAGTCTTCTTTACTTCTGGGTTTGGCACATTCCATACGCCGGGCAACCTGGCTTCGGGCGCGGTTTAAACAAATGTCTTTGTCCATACCGATTACTCCATTCATTGCGCCGGTCATTCCCAAATCGGTAATGTATGCCGTACCCCGGGGAAGAATACGCTCGTCTGCGGTTTGTACGTGGGTATGGGTTCCTGCCACAATGCTTGCCCGTCCGTCCAGATAGTACCCCAGAGCTTCTTTTTCTTCTGTTGATTCGGCATGGAAATCTACGATGACAGGAACGGCCTTCGGGTGTACTGCGGTAATAATATCAAAACAATTAAAGGGGCAATCAATGAGGGTCATTTTTTCCCTGCCCTGAAGGTTTATCACCAAAACAGAAAGGCCGTTTTTTTCCAGTAGTAAGGAGCCATGGCCTGGAACAGCCCCCTTAACATCGGGATAATTAGCCGGACGCAGCACCGGTTTATCACTATCAAGGACAGGCCAGAAGTTCCGGTCTTCCCAAATATGGTTGCCCCCGGTTACCGCATCGGCCCCCGCTGCAAGAATACGATCCAGTGTTTCCTGGTTCAGGCCAAAGCCGCCGACGGCATTTTCCCCGTTTACTACGGTAAAGTCCACCGACTGTTCCGTAATTAATGCCGACAGGCTTTCTTCCAGGATCATAAGCCCCGTTTCACCTATCACATCACCCAGCATCATTATTTTCATACATTAACCGAATTTAACCGAAGTCGGCGCTCAGGGCCGCTCCGATGGCGGTGGTGTATTCTGCATATTCCGGATATTCAAAACGGACATGATACATGGCGGTTATTTCTTCCAGGACTTTCCGTCCAATCAGATTACCGCTGCCGTTTCCCGTAACCACCACATGGTCGGTGTTTCTGCTTTTTGCGGCAAAAACCGACAATACGCCGATTACCTGGTATACCATATTGATGATTGCCAGGGCAATATCTTCGCTTCGGGCGCTGTCCAGCATTTTACCAAAGTTCGATGCGGTGCTTTCTTTATTCAGAAAACTTAAATCCGTATCCATAATGTCTTCCAGCAAAAGATCTACCTGGTTTAGTTTTCCATTTTCCGCCAATTTCATAATATCCGAGAATTCCGACATGGAAAGAAGTTTTTTTGCCAGCCCCAGGATAGTACCGCCCCCCACGCCGGAACCGCCCAGATGAGAAATGCTGCCGTTCCGGGCATCGATAATAGCCGTACCTGTTCCCAGGTTAGCAATGATGATGTTATCCCGGCCTGCCAGAAAGATCCCTCCTGTACCTATGGATGTAATCTCATCCGCCTTGCCTGTGGGAATTCCAAAAAGGTCATCCTTTAGTTTTCCCGCCCCTGCGCCGGTGATCATAATCCGCCGGATTTCGCCGATTTTAATACCGTTCTCCACAGTCATTTTTCCAAAAGCCCCGGTGGCGGAAGTAACTGCATCCAGCGCTCTGGTTTTGATTTTGTGAATCACCCGGCCGTCCATTATGGAAACTGCCTTGGTGGTTGTGCTGCCTATATCAATACCAACGATCATGTTGTATTATACCTTAAGCATGGGAGAGGAACAACAACAGGGTTTTTTCAAAACCACACCGGAGCCGGAGCGTTTTACAGCAGCCGAACTTGCCGCCAAACGTGTGCCGCCGAATACCTCATCAATGATACGCGGTTCCCAACCGGATAAGACCGACACAAAATTCCGCCGGGTAGCAAAATTCTTTGTCCTTATCGGCAGTGACCGGGCGGCGGAAATACTTGCCAGGCTTCCCCCGGATCAGGTGGAAGCGGTTTCCAGAGAAATTTCCAATATAAAGACCATAGGGCCCGAAGAAAGCCAGGCTATACTGGAAGAATTCGGGTCTCTTTTATCATCCTCTGGTCTTGGTCTGGGAGTTCCTTCCGGCGGCGTCGAAGCAGCCCGGCGGATACTCTACGCCGCTTTTGGTACGGAAAAAGGAGAAAAGCTCCTTATAAAAGCGGTACCCGAGGCAAAACCAAATCCCTTTGATTTTTTGGAAGATTTTACGGGGGAGCAATTAGCCATGCTCTTTAAAGAAGAATCCCCGGCGGCGGCGGCCCTGGTTTTTTCCAGGCTCCCCCCAAAACTTTCCGCCGAAGCCCTTACCCGTGTTACAAACGAAAAAAAACTGGAAATCCTTAAACGCATCGCCAAACAATCTGCGGTTTCTCCGGAAGTGCTGGAACAGGTGGCAGGGGCCCTTAGAGAAAAAGCCAAAAACTATAGCGTTTATTCCAAAACCGGTGACATCCCCATCAACGGCATGGATACCCTGGCGGCCATTCTTAAATCTTCAGGTATACGCTTTGGAGGTGAAATTCTATCCCAACTGGAACAGGAAGATCCGGAATTAGGTAAAACCCTGAAAGAAAAAATTCTTAATATTGCGGATATATTAGGCGCCAACGATCTTCCGATTCAGAAAAAACTTGCATCTATGAATGACCGGGATATTATCCATTTGCTTAAAGCCCGGAGCGGTTATGAAGACTCGGCAGCATTCAGGGAAAAGATACTTCAAAACCTTTCTCAGGGCCGAAGAGAAGCAATTCTGGAAGAAGAAAGTATTGTAGGCGCTGTTCCCCGCAGGGATGTTGAAGAGGCAGCCAGAGTATTTCTTGCCTGGTTTACCCAAAGCAGGGAGCAGGGCGGTATAATACTGATGGAAGACGATGATCTTGTTCTTTAAATTGAAACAACGGAGGAAAAATGAAAAAGGGCGGCGTCCATTGCGGCTTTACTATTCTTGATACGGTAAATCTGGAAGAACTGAAAGCTAAAGGAGTCTGGGCAAAACATAAAAGCGGGGCTGAAGTATTTCATATAAAAAATGATGATCCGGAAAATCTTTTCTGTTTTGCCTTTTCTACTGCCCCGGAAGATTCCACCGGGGCTCCCCACATACTGGAACATTCAGTTCTTTGCGGTTCAGAGAACTATCCCCTGAAAGACGCATTTGCGGTGCTGGCCCAGGGAAGCCTTCAAACCTTTCTAAACGCCATGACTTTTCCTGATAAAACGGTCTACCCCGCAAGTTCGGAGAACGAAAAAGATTATTTTAATCTGATGTCCGTGTATGCCGATGCGGTGTTCCGGCCCCTCCTGTCGGAGTGGACCTTCATGCAGGAAGGCTGGAGGCTGGTTCCCGCCAAAACAGGCCTTGAGTTAACCGGCGTAGTGTATAACGAAATGAAAGGTGCCTATTCATCCATGGATACCTATGCGGGAATCTGGTCGGTAAAAGCCGTATTGCCCGGTACTCCCTATGTATATGAATCCGGAGGCGATCCCGATCATATCCCCGATTTAACCTGGGAGGGTCTTAAAACATTTCATAGTTCCCGTTATGCCCCCGCCAACTGCCGGATCTTCCTGGCAGGGAACATTTCCATAGAAAAACAACTGGCCTTTCTGGACAAACTCCTTGCAGGCCGGGAACCGGGAAGCGCCGCCGCGCCAATCCCCAGGGCTGAACGCTGGAATAAACCGGCATTACTGCAGATCCCCTGTCCGGGCAAAGAAAAACACCAGGCAATAGTTTCCTGGCTTTGCGGGGATAATACCGATACGGCGGAAACCATAGCCCTGGCCTGCTTAACAGAAATACTTTTAGGCCATGACGGTTCTCCCCTTACCCGGGCATTGGTCGAGTCAGGGCTTGGTGAAGATTTATCTCCCGCCACGGGACTGGAAACAGAACTAAGAGAAAGCGTATTCAGCGCAGGACTGCGGGGCATGAAAATTAACAGAGGAAAGGCCGAAGAAAGCTGCCGACAAATAGAAGAACTTATCCTGAATGAACTCCGGCGGCTTGTAAAAGAAGGTATTCCTAAAAAAGAAATTGATGCGGCCCTTCATTCCATGGAAGTTTCCCACCGCGAGATTAAGCGAAGCTATGGACCGTATTCCCTGGTCTGGATGCGCCGGTCCCTGCGGGGCTGGCTTAACGGAACCCGGCCCTGGGAATCCCTTCTCTTTGTGCCGGGTTTTTCTGAATTAATGCGGCGTATCACAGACAATGCCGCAGGGGAAAAGTACAACCGTTACTTCGAATCCCTTATCGAAAAATACCTGCTGGATAATCCCCACCGGGCGCTTGTCATTATTGAAGGGCAAGAAAACTTTCTTGCCAACAAGGAAAAAGAGCTGGAAAAAAACCTTAAGGAAAAAGAAAAACGTTTAGACAAATCAGAAAAAAAACAACTGGAAGAAAAAGCCGCAACCCTGGAAAAGATTCAGGGCGAAACGGAAACTGCGGAGGCTCTGAAAACTATCCCCCATCTTACCAGACAGGATCTGACCGCGGAGATAGATGTGGTTCCAACAGAGTTTACTGCCCAGGGGATGATTCATCCAATATTTACCAACGGTATTGCTTATGCGGATTTGGCATTTCCCGTAGATGTGCTGGATCCGGAAGATTACCCCTGGCTTCCATTCTTTTCCCGGGCAGTGGTTTCTTTAGGGCTTCCCGGCATGGACTACGGCGAAGTGTCAAGCCTCCTGGCTCAGACTACGGGCGGTTTTT
>JAIRRF010000004.1 GCA_031256115.1 Treponema sp. | reverse complement strand
ATATACCTGGGCGCCGGGCCTGGAATCGGAAGAATAAGATCCTTTGGGAGCAAAAAAAGCCACGGTAGAATAACCCCAGTAATTAACCAAAAGTTTTCCGGTCCTGGGATTATGCCGGGGGAATTCATGTTCGTTAAATTCCTGAAGAGGAAGAAATTCCAGGCTGGTTACACCCAGGTCTTTTAGGTAAGGAATTTTTTCAATTACTCCCCGGTAAGTTCCCTTATGGACTACGCCGGAATTTTGATGTGCAGTAAGTCCCTTTATGTGGGTTTCGTAAAGAACACTAAGCCGCAAAGGATAATTCAGGGGCAGATCTCCCTGCCAGTCAAAGTCGTCGTTTACCACAATACACCGGGGCTGCTTGTACAGATCGTCCAGTTGAGAAAAAGAAAGATCCCCGGATGGTGCCGTGGGATCATATCCCAGACAGGACATAATATCCCAATCGTTTAAGCTGGTAAGGGCTTTTGCATAGGGGTCTATTAAACTTTTATTGGGATTAAAACGAAGCCCCCTTTCGGGAAAGTGCGGGCCGTTTGCCCTGTATAAATAACAAGCCCCCTCTGAAAGATTATTTACATGGCAATGCCAGACATCCCCGCTTTTATTTTTATATTTGTCCAGTACAATTTCCTGGTAAGGGCTGTCTTTTTCGGCATTTTCAAAAATAACAAGAGTTACTTCCTTTGCGTGACGGGAAAAAAGGGAGAAGTTCACCCCCCTTCCGGTAAGGGTTGCGCCCATCGGTAAAGCTTTTCCGGTTTCAACCACATAATCAGCGGTCATGGGGAAAGTCTAACATGCTTACTAAGGCAAAACAAGGCGTTCCGGAATCGGGATCTCTGTTTATACCGGTATAAAGTCAATAAGGAACCCCAAAAACAAGGCAAAAAGAACCGCAAAAACAATGTAAAATACAAAATCTTTTAGACCAAGAATGATTTTTACCGCTCCCAGGTTTGTTATTTTCATGGCAGGGCCGGTGATCATAAAAGCCGAAGCAGACCCAAGAGACATGCCGTGTCCCATCCAGGAAATAAGCAGGGGAATGGTACCGCCCCCGCAGACATAAAGGGGTACCCCAACACTGGCAGCCATTAAAAGGCCAAAACCCCGGTGCCTTCCAAAAAGGGCTGCTATGGAATCGGCAGGAACGTAGCGCTGGAACAAGGCTGAAAGACTTATTCCAAGAAGAAATGCAGGCCCGGTAGCTTTCAGGTTTCTCCAAAGGTTTTTTAGAAACCGTAAAATAAGGTTTGTGTCCGTATCCCTGTCCATTGCAGTGCCGAAACTTTTAAAATTAAAAAAATTCTTTCCTTTAAAAAAATGACGGACCAACATACCCGCAAGAATGCCGCAAAGAAAACAGCCTATAAAGCGAATCACAAGGGCGGTGGGTCCCAGAGCTGCACTGTACAACAGAAGCTGGGGGTTTAGTAAAATGGAGCTCATCATAAATGCGGCAAGCAAGCCTTCTTCCATGCCATTTTCGGCAAAGGATGCAGAAATAGGTATGGTACCGTACATACAAAGAGGGGAGGCAATACCTGCCAGAGAGGCAGGGATTAGTCCAAAAAAACCCAGGTTTTTTCCCTGCAAAGCGGCTAACAATGAATAAATCTTTTTTTTGCCAAAGACCGAAATTAACGATCCCAGGATCATTCCAAAAACCCAGTAATTGACAATTTGAAAAAACTGTATGGAAAAGTAATACCAGAAGTAAATCAATTCTCTTTTTAATATTTCCGGCATGGTTTTTATTATAATAAGCTTTTTTACATCAAGAAACCTCTAAAATCCCAATTTCCCCGCTCTTGTACAATTTAATAATCAAGCCCATAGTTAATTCAGTGTATCCCTTTGTAGTAAAGTCTCCATTTAACCCCGCCGGCGATCAGGAACAGGCGATTTCCGCCCTGGCGGCGGGGATCAAGACCGGGGACCGATTTCAAACCTTAAAAGGGGTTACCGGTTCCGGTAAAACCTTTACCATGGCAAAGATTATCGAAGCGGTACAAAAGCCCACCCTGGTAATAAGCCACAATAAAACCCTGGCAGCCCAGCTCTTCCGGGAATTTAAGGGGTTTTTCCCGCACAATGCTGTGGAATACTTTGTTTCCTATTACGATTATTACCAGCCCGAAGCCTATGTAGCCAGCAGGGATCTTTATATTGGGAAAGACGCCTCTATTAACGACGAAATTGAACGGCTCCGGCTTAGCGCTACCCGAAGTCTTATGGAACGGGAAGATGTTATCATTGTTGCTACAGTTTCCTGTATTTACGGTTTAGCAACTCCGGAAATATACCGGCAGATGACCGCCCAGTTCGGCCTGGGAGATACGGTAGATCCTGACTCGTTGATACGGCGCTTTGTAGAACTTCAGTACGAGCGGAATGATGCAGTTTTGGAACGAGGCCGTTTTCGCCGCCGGGGAGATACTCTGGAAATATACCCTGCCTACCTGGAAGAAGCTTACCGGGTAGATCTGGACTGGGACAAAATAAACCGGATTCGCCGTTTTGACCCTGTATCAGGCAAAGTTTTGGAGGAACTGGACCGGGCTGTAATCTACCCGGCCAAACAGTTTGTTTTGCCGGAAGAAATGGTCCGGGCTGCCCTTTCCAGCATAAAAGATGAGCTGGCGGAACGTTACGAAATCTTAAAAAAAGAAGGAAAAAACCTGGAAGCGGAACGGTTAAAGACCAGGGTGGAATACGACCTGGAAATGATCAGCGAAATGGGTTACTGTCAGGGAATTGAGAACTATTCGGCCCCCTTGGCGGGACGAAAACCCGGAGAACCGCCGGATACTTTAATTGATTATTTTCCAAAAAATCCCGATAATACTCCGGCCCATTTAACTTTTATTGACGAAAGCCATGTAACCCTTCCGCAGATTGGGGCCATGTACATTGGAGATCGTTCCCGGAAACAGAACCTGGTGGATTATGGTTTTCGCCTGCCCTGTGCCTTGGATAACAGACCCCTGCGCTACGACGAGTTTGAACAACGGCTTGGTATGGCAATTTTTGTTTCCGCAACCCCCGGAGAAACAG
>JAIRRF010000220.1 GCA_031256115.1 Treponema sp. | reverse complement strand
TAGGATTGAAAGCTGTAACTCCCTGCTTAACCAAAAGCCGGGACATTTCCAGCATGGAATCAGCGGCATCTTTTTCCGATGCAATATCCGGATATACTGCATCATCGGTGCCATAACCGCCAAAACCATGAATATGGGTATCAATAAAACCCGGAGCAATATATGCTCCCTCTACATCAATAACATATACTTCCGGCCCAAAATGTTTTTGTTCAAAGCGCCGCTGAGAAAAAACATCCTCAATTAAGCCATCCTTAACCAGCACAGAACAATTATCCATTGCAGCAAAACCGGTCAGTACCGTACCGTCATGCAAACAAACAGAGTTCATAGGTAAAATTATAATGTAAATACAAGCAAAAACACTGCTAATATGCAGTTTTATGAGAAATTGTCGTTATTTATTAAAATTCTTACCGCTTTAGGACGGAAACCACCCGTTCCAGCACCTTTTTACGATCCAGAGGCTTAACAATATAGCTTTTTGCCCCCATTAAAAGGGATTTTTTTACTACATCTTCCTTGCCCAGGGCGCTTACCATAATGACATTGGCATTCTTGTCGAATTCCAGTATTTTTTCCAGGGCTGTAACCCCGTCCATAACCGGCATGGTAATATCCATGGTTACCAAATCAATGTTTGGATACAGCTCTTTATATTTTTCCAGCCCCTGGGCGCCATCCCCGGCAGTTGCCGCTACTTCAAAGCCTTCTGAAGTAAAGATCTGTCCAAGCTGCTTAGCAATGAACATGGAATCATCCACAACAAGAACCTTATAGGCCCCGCCTTCGGGTTTTTGCCCCTCAGGAGATTTTTCATTTATAGTGGGCCCATCACTCTTTGCAATCATGCGAACCTCCGGTCCTAAAGACAATAATGGATACTGTCTAACAGTAGCTCTCTTTAACTATCTTAGCGTATGCCAATAAAATTATCAAGTCAAGTGGTAAAATCCTCAAAAATGCTTTTCTGCCGGTGTCAACCCGCAATTTGTTTATCATCTAAAAGACCCCGTTTTTTCTGATCCGCCACATAGGATGCATAACTCTTATCATAAACTGCAATATGGCCAAAAACCCAATCCGCAAGGGTCCTGACAAATGTATTGGGGACTAATTTTTTGCCTGCCTCATAATCCTTTGCCGTCACAAGAATTGTCCTTACCAGCTCATCATGCTGTGCCTTATGCTCGTTGTATTTTGGATAGTTAATCCGCTCCAGAATCGCTAATTCCGCAGTAAAGTGGAAACGGACATAATCCACAAGTTTGTGCATGGCATCCTGAAATATGGTCTTGGTTTCTTCATTCCCGGTAAGGCAAGCTTTGTATAACAGGTTTGTCAGGTTGACAAGTTCTTTGTGTTGATTATCAATTAATTCAATCCCTGTAACATAAATCTCGGACCAGGTAATCAGCGGTTCAAATTTGTCCGAAAGAGAATCGTCCCGCATATCACTTTTGTTTATCATAATAAATAAAATATACTCCTAATTCCATTTAAAATACAGGGGGATAATCATGTTAATGACCGGGAATTAAGGCGATGTAAAAAGCCCTCCAGAGAGACAAAATTACTCCAGGCAATACATTGTTCTTCCCTGTAGTACCGGACATAGGGAACTTCCCGGTTTTTGTAGGCTGTTTCCTTAAAAGCCATAAATTCTTCAAACCAGGGTACCAGATCATACTCGATGTAAAAAATTTCCAGACCGCTGAACCGTTTTTCGGCATCCGGCAGGTAATTTTTCATGGTTTTCCATTGAGGGCACCAGCTTTGGGTTAAAATGAGCGCTGCATACCTGGGATGTTCCGGGTCGAAGCCGGGAACATCTTCGAGAATTTCTTTCAGGTCAAAATCACCTCTTTCCACGGCTTTTCTGCATTGAATTTCTGTTAATTCCCGCATATTTTTAATACTAGGATAATTCAAAAATTTATACTATACTTTCTCAGGTTTGCTGTGAAGGACATAAGCGAATTTAACGACTCAACATCCGAATATGAACTCTTTTCTTTTCTTGGCGAAAAGATAATAACAAAGGAGTTTAAGGTTTTTTCCGCCCTGAAAACCTATATCCAGCCCATTCTCCGGTATCCCCGGGTTCATCACGTAATAATGCGTAGTTTCGAGATGCTAAAACGGCTTAACTGGGGGTTTTTTGCCGATATGGCCTTCCACAGCCATAGACGGCTCTGGAAAGAATTGGTGATCCCTGATCAAAATTTCCCGGAAGCGGGAGATTTAAAGGATACTCTTCAAATATCCAATCTCTATGTCGCCATGCTGGATATCCATGGATATACAAAATTTTGTATGGATTCCCGGAAAAACCTGTCAATGATGCACACCCTCGACTGGGCAATGAATACCGAAGTCCGCCGGATCTCCACCTATTGCCATGCGGTAAGCCAGCGGGAGCGAGGGGACGAAATGGTGGTAGTGGCCGCCAGTGCCACCGATGCCGTCATGGTAACCCTGGCGATTTTGGACTACTTCGGCAAAACCAACTATGTAAATGACCCGGAGATTGTTACCAGACGACAGGGCAATGCCGAAGCCTTGCCGGTTTTTAAATGTTCAGCAGGAATTACCGGCGGCAATACCCAAAGCCCCCTGATTATTACCGAAAAGGGAAATTTGGCAGGGTTCCTCCTCAATTCAGGGGCCCGGCTCCAGGTCAGAGCCAATGAACTCTCTTCAAAAGAAAGCAGGATTATGATAGCCAAGCAGGTTCAAATGAACTTTGCAAAAGAAAACCAAACTACCAAATGTTCCTTGGTAAAAAACAATACGGTATATTTTTTTGATACGGGCCAGATAGAATTTAAAGGAGTTTTAATTCCAACCTGCGAAGTTGTTTTTAAGGAAGAAGAACGCTATAAGGAGCAATTTAGCGAAGAACTTACGCAGCTTTTTGTTTCCATTAAAGAAAATTTATGGGAACAGCGGATATACATGGATCTGATAAAACTCCTTTCCAAAACAGCCGTTATTATGCCCAGATTTTCCTTAACTCCTTTAAAGCCGATACATGGTATGCTCAGTATAACCAATGATTCTTTCATGCAGCTTTGCAGGCTTGCCCTAAAAGCCTATACCCAGGACGAGGATTATCCTTTAGCAGTTCAATTCCTAAGGGAATTAATCGAGCTTATTGACCAGATTCCGGGTTATGACCGGCTTATTATGGATTATGTAAAAGGGGTGGCAGTCAAGTATGAGCTGCTTCTTTCAGATTATGAATCTTCTATAGACAAGGAAATAGAAGAAAAAGCCGTCCAAATTTACCAGGGCCAGTATCAAAAAGCCTACCATGCGGCAAAAAATGCCGTAGGTATTTACGAAAAACTAATCACTATGGGCCGAAAAAGCCCTGTTATCTCAAAAAAGAAAGTCCTGTGGTTCAATCTTATTAAGGCCAACCAGGATCAATTAAATTTTACCCTCTATTCGGGGAAAAAATAGTTTTATAGCCGGATAATCCTGGAATTTGTTAATACTTCCCTGCCATTTTCTGTTACCAAGACATCGTTTTCAAGACGGCACCCACCCAGCCGTGGATCGTAGAGACCCGGTTCTATGGTGATTACCATTCCAGGCTGAAGGATCCATTTGTTGTTTTCCCGGCTTCGCAGATACGGCCCCTCATGGGGATCCAACCCTATACCGTGGCCCAGGCCGTGGGGCATGGTTTTTCCGGATTTTGCAAAAAAAGCATCTACCGCAGAAGACAGCTCCGCTGCGGCTAATCCGGGACGCACCATGCCCAGGGCCAAGACGTAGGCTTTTTCTGTTAACGAGATGAGTTTTTCCTGAGTCTTGCCTGGTTCCACAGCAATTGTCAGGGTTACATCGGAGGTATAACCCTGATACTTGATCCCAAAGTCCAGAATCGACAGTCCTTTGGTTCCAAAGGAAGAATTGGTATATGCAGGAAAGGAATGGATGGCCATGCTGCGTTGCGGCCCAGCAGCCAGGGGTTCAAAGCCCGTTCCTTCACAATCCTGTTTTCTTAACTCGTTTTCGATAAGCTGCACGGCATTGTATTCGGTTTTTATCTTCCCCGCTCTAAGCTGCTTCTCAAGAAAATCAATGATGTCGTTGGTAATTTTTGCAGCCCGGCGGATTTGTTGCAGTTCATTTTCATCCTTTTCCGCCCTAAGCTGTTCCAACACTTCCCCGCTCCCCTCTTCGTCTCTGCAAACTATGTCAAAATCCGCCAGAGCCTCGATAAAACGGAGGAACTGCGGGTAGGATGTGGTGGAAGGAATCTCTATTTGAGAATTCCGTTGAATTTTAAACATTGCCGCAGCTTTAACACAGGCCTTGACGGGCATACGATCAAAGTCGTTATAGGGACAGGTAAAATCCGCATTACCGTACATCCTGGCAAGGTTGATATCCCAGGGGACAAGCAGGGATTTCCGTTCTGCAGAAAGAAAGAACAGAGCATCTGCAGGCATACCTGTAAGCCACCGGAGGTTTGAATCCCTGCGTCCTTCGGCATCTTCGATCATCAAAAGACCAATTCCTTTTTGGGCCATCCAGTCGTAGATTTTTTCCTGCCGCTTCTGGTAGATATTTTGTTTACGAGGCATAACTACTCCGTTGTTTTAAAGGCAAAGCAGGATGTGTTTATGACAGATGCCAACTCCGTATCGCCTATCCAGTAGTGGGTAACAAAGCGGAAAAGCCAATGATTTTCGCCGTGAAGCGTTATTGATTCAGGAGGATTGATGATTATCCCCCGGCTGCGGAAAATTTTGATTATTGTTTGGACCCAGGCAGAATTATCTGCCGGTGCTTTCCGGCTGAAAAAAACCATATTAATATTTCCCTTGTGGACTTTAATCTCCGGAATTTTCTCCAAGGCATTTTCCAGTTCCCGGGCCCGCCGGTGATCTTCCGCCAGAAGGAAAGGGTGTTCTTCCAGGGCCAGGAGCCCTGCCGCTGCCAGGATCCCGGCCTGGCGCATGCCGCCTCCCATGATCTTCCGTTTATACCGGGCTTCTTCAATAAAACCTTTTGTCCCTGCCAAAAGGGATCCTACAGGGGCGCAGAGACCTTTTGAAAGGCAGAGCATAACCGAATCACAATGGCGGGCTATATCGGCGGCGCTGCAACCCGCTGTTCCGCTGCTTAGGGCTGCTGCGGCATTGAAGATCCTGGCGCCGTCCAGATGAACAGGCAGGTTCCATTTATCGGCGGTGTTCCGGGTTTCTTTCATTACTTGCAGTGATATAGCCTTACCAAAGGAATGGGCATTTTCCAGACAGATTAGGGAACTGGCCGGAGCATGAAGATCCCGTTTTCGCAATCGTTTTTCCAGATCTTCTTGGGTCAGAACCCCGTCCGGGGCGGGGATTTGCCGGAGCTGTACCCCCGCAATAATCGAAGCCGCTCCCGCCTCGTGCTGGATAATGTGGCATTCTTCTCCCAATAAAACTTCCGTACCCCGCGGACACCAGGTAAAAAGGGCCAGTTGATTGCCAAAGGTCCCGGAGGGTACGAACAGGGCCTCTTCTTTTCCCAGGATCTCCGCACCGGCTTTTTCCAGTTTATTTACCGTGGGGTCGTCACCATAAACATCGTCCCCCACCTTCGCCTCCGCCATGGCCTTCCGCATTGCAGCGGTGGGCTGGGTTACGGTATCACTGCGTATATCAAGTTGTTTCATTTAATCTCCATATTTTTTATATCTGCATTGTAATACTGGATCGATTATATGCGGTTGTATATCGTTTTTCAACGCGCGATCTTGGAAGGTTCGCTGCTAAATCAATTTTCATTGATGGACAAAATAGGCACGATATTCTCCGGTTCAAGCAGCCAATCCATTCCTTGCATCTCTACCCTTGGCTCATTAAGGGCTTTTCCTTACCTTTTTTCGGTTAGAAACGGAACGAAATGTACTATAATTATAGCATGAACATACTCGTTGTCGGCGGTGCAGGTTATATCGGGAGCCATGTTACCAGAGAACTACTTGACCGGGGCCATAAGGTTACGGTTTTTGACAATCTTTCTTTGGGGCTGCGGGAAAATCTTTTTTCCGAAGCGGAGTTTATCCACGGTGATATACTTCGTTACGAACAGCTTACTGCGGCTATGCGGGAAAACGAAGCGGTGGTGTTCCTTGCAGCTTTTAAGGCGGCGGGTGAATCCATGGTTAAGCCGGAAATATATTCGGTTAACAACATTAGCGGTACCATAAACCTCTTGAATGCGGCCAGCGAAACGGGGCTCAGGTACATTATCTTTTCTTCCAGCGCAGCGGTATACGGTGAACCGGCCTATCTTCCCATAGACGAGAAGCATCCAACTAACCCGGAAAACTATTACGGTTTTACCAAGCTGGAAATAGAAAAATTTCTTTTTTGGTACGATAAGCTAAAACGAATCCGCTATGCAAGTTTACGGTACTTTAATGCCGCCGGTTATGATGTTCATGGTCGGATTGCAGGGCTGGAACAAAATCCGGCCAATTTGCTGCCGGTAATTATGGAAACAGCCTGCGGTATAAGGAAGGAGCTGTCCGTCTTCGGCAATGACTACGATACCCCCGACGGTACATGCATCCGGGATTATATCCATGTAAGCGATCTGGC
>JAIRRF010000155.1 GCA_031256115.1 Treponema sp. | reverse complement strand
GGTCAAGGAAGACCCCAAACGCACGGATATCAAAGTTGTTCACGTGGAAGCTTCGGCGCTTGCCGAGAAGGTAGGCCATGTGCGCTACGCCAATATGGTTGCGCTGGGCGCCATTGCCAAGGTTACGGGAGTCCTGCACCTCTCGGATATTGACGGAATATTAAAGAAATTCTTTCCCTCGGATAAGCATAAATTTATTCCGGAGAATGCCAATGCCATACGGGCGGGGTTTGAGGCGGTATAGGGACCAGGGGCCAAAAGATGGGGATCAGGGAACTGAAGGTAAGAAAATTATTTTATTTATGGAAGCTATTTTGTTAAGAAAATTATTCTGTTTAAAGAAACTATTTTGTTTATTGCTTTTCTTTAGTTCACTATTAATAAACCCAGGGTCTATTTTTGCGGAAGAAGGCATAACAAGCTCAACAAATCTGGAACTCCAGATTTCAACTCTGCCGGAAGCGAAGCTTGGTCTTACCCAAAGTTTTAGCTTCCCTTTCCTACAGGGACAAAGCCCCTTAACCATGGATAACAATATCACCGCTAACCTGACCGCGGAAGTTACTCCGGTTTCCCTGAATGGCATTGCTGAAATAAATCTGACACCTGCGGCTTTTTTCGTGTTTTCAGGCGGCGGCAGAGCCGGTTCGGGTTGGAATATGCCCCTGGGTTACGGAATCGGCATTAATAAGCCGGAAAATGAAAGCGACACTCCTCCCAGGAAGGCAAAAATCGACGGAGACGCATTTGACGGGCTTCTTTGGAGCGCATGGGGGGCGGGAACCCTGCAATTTGACATGGGAGCAGTCATTCCGGGCGACTGGAACCATGTACTTTTCCAAACCCGCCAGGAATTCCGCTATTCAGGCTATACTAGGGCAGGCTCACAGGAGCCCTGGGTCTTTGAAAACGATGACAGGGAAAACCAAAACGGCTGGATTTACTATGCAAGGTATATTTTAGGTTACCATATGCCCCAATCCCCGGTTTTGGACACAATAGCTTTTATGGCAGAGCTGGAAAAAAACCTATATAATACTCCCGGAGGGGATTACTGGGGTGAAAACCTTGGCTACTGGATTTTCTCCGGCCTTTTTAACTTTTCAATTACCCCCAGGTTCACCACGGCTCTTGTAATCCAGATGAATACCCGCCGAAATCATGGTATAAGTAACTTCAAGGACTCAAGTTATTTTTATCAGGATTTTAAAATAGAAGATGAAGAAGGCCAACGGCGCTTGCTTTTTTACAGGGCAGCAATGATTTTTAACTATAAAATAAGGTAAAAATAACAAATATCAAATATTAAATTAAAAAAAAGCGTTTTTTGTTGAAAAATAGAAAAAAGGTGATACATTCTTACCGAAAGCTAAAAACAGTAAAAAGGATGCATTTTAGCAGTAAAAAAGTGTCAACTTGACAGTTTAAACTTTATGTTTTATACTAAAAATTCATGTTAGGGTAGCACCCCTGCCAAGGAGTAATTGTGGCATCGGTCCACGAGTATAAGCGTTTCGAGAACAATCTCGTATTAAAAACAAAGAACGGTTTTCTTGGATTTATCAAAGCTTTGGGAGCTTTTTTACATATAATCGGGAGAACTTTAACAAGACGTTACACAGTTGTCCTGGTACCCCATTCAGAAAAAAAAGTTTACAACCTCCATGTCTCGGTTTTATCAATATGCTGTTTTTTACTGGTTTTTGTGGCTCTTTTGGGAACTTTTGTGTGGTACGGTGCGTCTCACAGAACCAGCCAAAGCAATTTAGCCGATAAAGACAGCCGTTTAAGGGATACCCAGGCCAGTCTGGATCAAATCAGGGACGAAGTAAACCAGCTCTTTAGGGAAGTTCGTAATTTTGAACCTGCACTTTCCCTTACCCTTTCGGCTTTGGGGGCGGATGTCCCCGGTTCCGGCAAGACTTCGCCTTCTCCGGTGGGAGATTTATCATCTTTCTTTGATATCAAGGAAAGCCCCGCCGGAACCCTGCAGGAAGTAGAGGATTTAAGGCGACTTTCAATGTTTCTTACCTCCGCCACTACGCCTATAAAGGAAATCGGCACGCTTTTGAATTCCCAGGGAGCGTTGCTTACGGAAATTCCGAGCATTTGGCCGATAAAAGGCGGTATAGGCCATATTTCCATGAGTTTCGGCCAGAATGAAAACCCCTTTACCGGACAATACTATATCCACAAGGGAATAGACATCTCAACTTTCCGCCAGGGCGATCCAATCGTGGCTACTGCGGACGGACAAGTGGTTGCCGTGGAGTATGACTTTAACGGGTTCGGCAATAATGTAATCATCCGGCACAAGCACGGATTTTATACCCGTTACGGCCATATGCAGAGCTTCCGGGTTCACGCCGGACAGCGGGTTCAGCAGGGTGAAACAATAGGTTATATCGGAAATACGGGACTATCCACAGGACCTCATGTTCACTATGAAGTACACATCGGATCTGACGTGGTAGATCCCTACAAATACATTAATATTCGTTCCAGCATTGCGAAACCCGCCCGCTAAGGGAAGGTTATGGCTTCAATTAAAAGCGAAAATTTCTCAATAAATACCATAATAGGCCCCGGAACCAGCGTATCGGGGGATGTTGAGTCCGGCGGATTTACACGTGTTGACGGAAATGTTCAGGGAGATGTCAAAGCCAAAGGCCGAGTAGTTATCGGAGAGCGGGCCAGAATGAAAAGCAACATAAGCGGGACTTCCGTTACAGTCGGCGGGGTGGTTTTTGGGAACGTATTGGCCAGCGAACGCCTTATTGTTCTTACGACAGGGTTAATAATGGGAGATATTATCACCCGGCGCATCCAGGCTGATGAAGGCTGTCTAATCCATGGCAGGATACGGGTATGCCAAACCGAAGAAGTCTGGAAACGTGCCGTATCGGAATACCGGGACATGACGGGGCTCAGGGAATCTCTGGGAATACGCTCCACTGCTCCGGGGTATGTGTCTCATACGCAAGCGGGCTCTTCGGGTCCAGCAGGTGCGAGGTATGGATAAAATAGACACTTCCATTGCTTCTCTCATTACACCAACCCTGCAACCAGGCGGACCGAAACCCAAAAAAGCGGGAAGCGAACTCAGGGCAAAAGGCAAAACCCTGTTTTCAAAAATTCTTGAGCAATCCACCCCTGCTACGGGAGAACTCGGCCCATTAAGGGAAATTGCCCAATCCGATGAAGCCCTGACAGAGCTTATGGATGCGGTCCACAGCGCGGGAAGCGATCTCGCGGACCGGCCTTTCCATGACGAAATTCTAAGGTATAAAAAAGCAGTGCGGGATTTTATCAACTATGTGGTTAAATACGCTTTTGAGGTGGAAAAATCCCAAACCCTGCGTAAGGGAAAGAAGAAAATCAATGTTCAGATTCAGGTAATAGACCGTAAACTTGAAGAGCTGGCGGCGGTAATTCTGTCCGGACAGACAAACCAGCTGATGAGGGTTTCTAAAATAGACGAAATTAAAGGTCTTCTGGTAGACTTGACCATAACAGGCGTGATAAGAGAAAGAGATGTCTGACGAAGAAAATTACGAAGATATTGGTTCCCTGGAAGACAGTCCCCACGAAGAGCAGATGAGCGAAGGCTCTGTAATAGCGGGAGAAGACCTTTCGGCAATCAAGGATGACACTCCCATTTATAGACTCCGTCTTGTTTATTCCAAGGAAACCTTCCACGCCGCCTGGCCCGGAGAGCTTCTGGAACCCGGGAAAAAAGTGATGGTTCCGACAAGGTACGGGAAGGATCTGGCTGAAGTCATTGATTCCATTCAGAACAAGACTTGCCAGGCTGTTACACGGATAGAAAGGATTGCGGAAGCAGAAGACCTATCAAGGGCAGCATCCCACAAACAGCAGGAAAATGAAGCTTTTGATATCTGTAGGAAAAAAATCGAGACGCATAATCTGGACATGAAGCTGGTTTCGGTCCACTACCTCCTTGATGAGCCGAAAATCCTCTTCTTTTTCACTGCCGAAAACCGGGTGGATTTTCGGGAGTTGGTAAAAGATCTGGTCAGTATCTTTAAAACCAGGATTGAACTCCGGCAAATCGGAGTCCGTGATGAGTCCAGGGTGCTGGGCGGGCTTGGAGTCTGCGGACGGGCCTATTGTTGCCACGCGGTTTCGGACAAACTTAAACCGGTTTCCATAAAAATGGCCAAAGATCAAAACCTATCGCTTAATTCCATGAAAATTTCCGGCCCCTGCGGCCGTCTGCTTTGCTGTCTTGCCTATGAACACCTCTTTTACGGGGAACAACGCCGGCTCATCCCTTCCGAGGGTACAAGGATAAACTGGGACGGCTCAACCTGGAAAGTTACGGAAGTAAATGTAGTAATGGGAAAAATAAAATTGAGTACCGATGAAGGCAGAGTAGTTCAAATGCCTGTCACCGCATTTGAAAAAACAGACGGCCGCTGGGTTATCAATCAGACCACCAAAACAACCTGACCACTAAAGCGACTAGTTTAAATTTATTCTCAAAAAAAACCTTCTGGTCGCTTTAGTGGTCAGGCTAGCGACTTGCTTTGGCAGTTTCACAGATGCGGCGGGCCATATTCTCAAGCGATACCTGTTCCATAACATGACCCAATTCGAAGGCGACCCGTGGCATACCGTAGACTACGGCGGACTTTTCGTCCTGCCCCAAAGTCATGCCGCCTTCTTTATAAATCGTCCCAAGTTGTGTTGCGCCGTCCCGGCCCATGCCCGTCATAATTACCCCCAGAACCCGGTTCTGGTATGACATGGCAACTGAGGCAAACAGTACGTCAGCGGACGGCCGGTGACCGGAAACCAGGGG
>JAIRRF010000126.1 GCA_031256115.1 Treponema sp. | reverse complement strand
GACAAGGTTTGCGTCTTTGGCCTTGGAACAGTAGGACTCATAACGGCCCTTCTATACCAGGCTTCCGGCGCTGCGGTGCTGGGAATAGATACGGTCGAAAACCGGGCTGCCCATGCCCGGAATGCAGGGCTGTCTAATTCCCTGGCTGCAGAATCCGAAGCTCAGATAAAAGCGGTTACCGGTTTTTTCGGACAAGAACCGGATATTACTGTAGATGCTTCGGGCCGGTCCGAGGGAATCATCAATGCCATAATGTGCTGCGCCGAAAACGGCCAGGTACTGCTTCTTGGTTCCCCCAGGGCAGATTATACCTGTAACGTCACGGAAGTATTTAACCGCCTTCATATGAAGATGATCACCCTAATCGGCGCCTTTAACAGCCGTTATCCTTTCTGCAAAAAAGAAGGAAGCCGCGAGTCCATAGAACGGAATCTGGCAAGTTTTGCGGCACTGATAAAAAAAGGAACCATTGAACCCCGGCGCATCATCAGCCATGTAGTTAAACCCGAAGCGGTTATGGAAGTCTATGACGGCCTTTATAATCACCCTGAAGAATATAGCTGCGCGGCGTTTGACTGGACATAATGATTACAGGCTTTTCATTCGGATTCCAGTTTTTTTAAGCAGTTTTTTAAGGTTGTTTCCGTCAACACATTGCTGCGCCGACATAAGAACCAGTTTTCCGCAAGTCCTGGCATCATCCAGGGCATTATGGGCTTTATAAACGATGCCAAAATGTTTTGCCAATGCGGTTAATGCATGGGATTTTAGCCGGGGCCAGGTTTTACGGGCCAGGGCAAGTGTACAAAAATAATGGATTGGCGGAACAGGTATGGCATACTTGTCCAGAACAGCCTTAAGAACACCCATATCAAACATGGCGTTATGGGCTGCCAGAGGCAAGCACCCGATGAATGCATAGATATCCTCCCAAAGCTGTGCAAAGTTAGGCGCATCCCTGACATCATTTACGGTAAGGCCGTGGATCTCCGTAAAGTCGGGCCGTATGTATAATCTGGGCGGTCTGATTAACGAATAAAAAGAATCTGCTTCTTTTCCGTCCAGATATTTTAAGAGGCCCACTGAACAGGCGCTTTCCTGTTTATAACATGCGGTTTCAAAATCAAGGGCAATAAAATCCATTATGCAATAATAGATCAGGCCCGCCTGTTCCGCTACAATGTATTATCACATGAACAAAAAAGCTCTTAAGGCGGCCCTTAGGGCGGATATGCTTCTTTTGATTACGGCTGGATTATGGGGCTTTGGTTTTGTTGCCCAATCTTCCGGTATGGATTATGTGGGCCCCTTTACCTTTAATGCACTGCGCTTTCCTTTGGGAAGCCTTTCCCTGGTTCCACTTGTTTTACTGTTAAAAAAAAAGGCTTATCTTTCTACTCCTCCAAATACAGGCTTTCTTAAACAACTGCGCTTTACCTTGCTGGCGGGGACTGTACTTTTTATTGCCGTCATGTTCCAACAGATTGGGATGATCTTTACATCTGTGGGGAATGCCGGATTTATTACCGGTTTTTATGTGGTCCTTACGCCGGTCTTCGGGATTGTTATCGGCAAGAAGACAGGCCTTCCTACCTGGATAGGGATGGTCTTTGCTTTTATTGGATTATACTTTATTTTTGCCACGGAGAATTTTACCTCTATTAATCCCGGCGACTTAATCATTTTAATAAGCGCCTCTTTTTGGGCTGTCCACATTTTAATGATCGATTATTTAGTTCAAAGGATTGATCCTATTGTACTTTCGGCAGGCCAGTTTGCCTGGTGCGGATTGTTTTCAATTATTGCTGCTTTTACTGCAGAACCCCTTGTGGGTGTCTGGGCAGAACTTATTGCGCCGGATTTTTCCATGCAGCAATGGACGCCTCTGATAAAGATCCTGGCTCTTATAACAGAAGGCGCTTTTTCGCATCCCGTTTTTGGAGCGGCGGTTCCCATCCTGTACGGGGGTCTTGCTTCGGTGGGCATTGCCTATACCTTGCAGGTGGTTGCCCAAAAAAACGCCCCACCGGCCCATGCTACAATTATCCTTTGTTTGGAGGGGAGCTTTGCCGCCCTGGGGGGCATATTGCTCCGAAATGAAAGGCCGGGAACCTATACTCTGCTTGGCTTTGGTTTTATGCTCCTGGCCATGTTTATTACCCAATGGGATGTAATTGGGAAACAATCAACAACCCCGCCCTGAAGGGCGGTGTATGTTGGTTCCGATAGGTATGGATTGTATCCTGGTTTGATACCAATATAACCATATATTTAGTAAGTTCGAACCGCCCTGAAGCTCGCCTGCAAGCAGGTGCGTAGCAGGCAGAGGGTATCAAACCAGGAAGCGGAATGAAAATACGTCGTCCGGCTCTCTTCAAAGATGTCTACCGTTCCGATGCCGGAATAGGCCGGTTTCTATGTGTCATGGCTCTTTCAGGTGTAGCCGTCGGTTTATACCGGGGTATCCAGGACAATTATCTGGCGGAGATTATTCATATCAGCCCTTTTGAACGGGGAATAGTGGAATTCTTCCGGGAAATTCCGGGGCTTCTGGTTGTATTTATCCTGGCCCTGATGTACCGGTTTACGGACAGCAGGATTTTCAAGGTCGGTGTTGCCTTCATGGCCGGGGGGGTCATTGGGATCCTTCTGACAAGCTGCGGCCTGTTTTCCATGATCAAAGTTTTTGTGGTTTTATTTATGGTAATTTTCAGCGCCGGGGAACATATCAAGATGCCTGTGCGTGCCGCCATTTCCATGGATCTGGCAAAACGGGAAAAAGCCGGGGCATCCCTGGGGATTTCCAATTCCATTATTCATTTGGGCCATATTATTGGATTTATCATTGTGATGGGGATCTTTTTTGTTCTTGCACGGTCAGGTTTTTCCCGGACGGATCTAATGGGATACAGGATTGTATGTGGTATATCCGCCGCTCTTATGATCACATCTTTGCTGATTGTTCTGGCTTTGCAGGAGACCACCCTAAAATCAAAGCGGCGGCGTTTATATTTTGCAAAAAAGTTTCATAAGTATTATATGCTGGAAGTCTTTTACGGCGCCCGGAAACAGATATTTCTTACCTTTGCGCCCTATGTATTGATTCTCTATTATAATGCCGATCCCGCGATCATGTCCCTGCTTTATGCAATTTGCGCCGGTTTTGGCATTTTCTGCGGTCCCCTGATGGGGAAGATTATAGACAAACTGGGATATAAAATTGTAATGGTAAGCGATACCATTATTCTTGTTCTGGTTTGCCTTCTCTATGGATTTTCCCACAGGCTTTTTCCTTCCGGTATTGCCTTCCTTGTGGTCTGCTGTAACTTTGTGCTGGATTCGATCATTTCCATGGCAAGCATGGCCAGCAATGTATATGTCCAGCGGATATCCTCAAGCCAGGAGGAGATAACCGCCACCCTGTCCACTGGTATTTCCGTAAACCACTTCTTCAGCATTTTTATTGCCCTCCTGGGCGGATGGATTTGGAAACAAACAGGCATTGAGGTGCTTTTTTCCATCTCAGCTTTTTTGGGACTATTAAACAGTGCCTATGCGGCAACCATCAAGAAGAGCGAAGAAACAGTAAAAGATTCCCTTTGATTATTTATCTTTATAATTTGTAAACAAATCCTATTCCAGGATATTTTTTATTTCCATAATCATATTCCTTTTCTCCCTGTATTTTCCCTCCCTTGGCTTTGTAAAATGAATTATTTTGTAAACCTTTGATTGTCCAGATTATCATGTTTTTATATCCACTACTTCTATAATGTGTTTTCATATATTCTAACAGTTTTGTTCCTATGCCCTGATTTTGATATTCGGGTTCAACATACAATGCATAAAGTTCACAATCATAATTTTCATTTCTCCGATTTCCTATAGCAAATCCCTTAACTATATTATTTTCTTCATACACAAATGTGTCAATACTTTCATCTTCAAGCTAGTTACTTTGTTTTCGTTTTTCAATGAAGCTTTCGATCGTTCTTGTTTCAAGAAAATTGTCATCTATGATTCCTTTATAGTTTATTCTCCAGGCATTAGTATTTATTTCAGCCATTTTTTCCAAATCGTTAATTTCAGCACGTCTAATCATTGTTAAATCCCCCGATTATCATTATAAACTATAATTTATTATTACCTGAATCCGTATAGGACACGCCATAATTCCTTATAGCGCAAGGAAATAGACAATAAATAAAAACACCCAACAGGTGAAAAAAAAGATCACGCTTTTCTCTTTTAATGTTATAGTTTAATTGACGAAAAAAAACTAACAAAGGAAAAAAGCATGATCAAGATACAGACTACCACAGAAAGCATCGAAAGTAAAGGCGGATTAATTCTTGCCGGAAAAGTAGCGGTAAAATCCGGACTTAAAGACATAAAGAGTTTGATAGTAACAAATGCCGGAACCATAATTACCAGCCTCTTCGGACTAATGGTGGAAGGGAGAAGTGATTTTGAAAGCATGGGGGAAAAACGAGGAAGCCTGTTTTTCAAGGAAGCACTGGGGCTGGCGCATGTGTATGCGAAAGAAACAGTACGGCTTTACCTGGAACGGATGGCTCCGGAAGCCGACACGATTATCGGCCAGTTAAGGGAAAGCACGGTAAAGATACTGCGGAAGGCGCCCATGCACGGGCTATGGATAAAAGGGAAGCATTATTTGCCTGTGGACATCGACACGACCACAATGGACAACTCGAAAAGCAATAAGGAAGGAGTGAGCCGGACCTATCAGGGTTTCGATGGGTATCATCCGATAGTGGCGTATGCAGGGAAAGAAGGGTATATGCTTGACAGCGAACTGCGGCCCGGCAGCCAACATTGCCAGAAGGGGACGGTGGAATTTATTAAAGGAATAATTCCGCGTCTTGGAAGCATAAAAAAAAGCGGTCGGATACTATTCCGGATGGACGGCGGGAACGATTCCTTTGATACGCTGGAAGCGGTAACAGCCAGGGAAGGGCATTATTGCATCATAAAACGGAACAAACGCAGGGAAAACGATGAGGAATGGCTTACAATAGCAAAACGGTACGGGGAACTGGCCGAACCAAGAAAAGGGAAAAAAGTCTGGGTCGGGGCAGTACAAATGCACCCGCAGAGGAAAGATGAAATCCTGGAAGATATAATGTGTGTATTCGAAGTTACCGAACGGAAGACCGACAGGGACGGGAACCGGTTTTTAATCCCCGAAATAGAAGTACAGAGCTGGTGGACGAATCTGATTTGTGAAGCAGAAAAGGTGATAGAGCTATATCACGGCCATGCCACATCCGAACAGTTTCATAGTGAATTGAAGCATGACATGGGGATAGAGCGCCTGCCTTCCGGAAAGTTTGCGGTAAACAGGATATTGTTTACGGTGGCGATGAATGCATATAACACGCTGAGGCTGCTCGGACAAAAATCCATAGAGCCCGAAAGCCGGAAGATGTTAAAACGCAAGCGGTTGGTAAAAGTAATCCGTGACTTGATATGCATTGCGGGAAAACTGATAAAACACGGCAGGAATCTGATATTTAAAATAAACGAAAAAGAACCGATGCTGCCAGTATTTTTACGGTTGGATGCGGTGTTGGATAGCCCGTAGTATTCCAGAATACTCATAAAGTTTTCTAAAAATAGCGCAGTAAAATAAGTCTGTTCTAAAAATAAGATAAATGGGTAAATGTATATAGATGCTCAAATCTGGACATTTTGTTTGCTTTTACAATTATTTCAGCTTGTTTTCTTAGCAAATGTTTCAATGATGATTTTTGCTCAATTTTTATACGGATTCAGG
>JAIRRF010000098.1 GCA_031256115.1 Treponema sp. | reverse complement strand
CGGCTATAATATTATCTGTAGTCTACCTGATGTTACATAATTTCGGAAGTATAAACGATGATGACCCTGTAAGGCGGGATAATACCCTCCGGCTTGCCAGGGAATATATTGAAAAGGGTGAATACCAGCGGGCAATGGATATGCTGGATCAACTGTTGATCCAAAATCCCGATGATGAAGAAGCCCGTTCTCTTAGGGACGAAGCAATTGAAGGAAAACGTCTTGCGGAACTGCGCCGTTCCGATGGCAGCGCCTTAACAGCGGAAGACATTGCCAGGCTTTTGGAGGAATTCCGGGCAAACCGGGGGGGATCCTTGTCACCGGCGGATATTGAGCGGATCCTGGCTGCCAGAGACAGAAATTACGGGGGTGGTAATACTGCCGGGATGGAAACCGCCAGGAGTATGGAGGAAGAATCAGGACTGGCCGATTCTGCGGACACCAGAGCGGCGGAAGCCCGGGCGGCGGCGCTTGCCCAGGAAGAGCGCCGGCGAATGGAAGCGGAAGAACTGTCTAAAGCCTCCGCTTCGGTTCAGACCCGGATGCGGGAAGTAAACGAGCTTATTGTCAATGGACGCTCTGCCATTGCCAGAAATGATTTTAAAACTGCCGCGGACGCTTTTGCAGAGGCTGTCGCAAAAATCCCAAGGGGAGAAACCCGATTTGAAGCCCTAAAACTAGCGGATATATCAGACGCATGGTACGAAGGTTTTTCCCGGAACGGCAATACTTCCATGGGAAATGACGCCGCCGCCCATGCGGTCCATGCAGCCCAGGATTCAATTAAAACCGATCCAAACCAGGCTCTGGCTTATTATACCCTGGGAAGAGTCAACCGGGACCGGGGCAACTGGAATGCGGCGGTTTCCAATTTCAGGGAAGCCTCCAGGCATGATTCCAATAATTATATTTATACCTATGAGTTGGGCCGGGGCCAATTCCGGACCAATCAATACAACGAAGCCCGAATGGCCTTTGAAAGCGCCGTAAGGCTTAACTCCCAGTATGAAGCCGCATGGTATAATCTGGGGGGGACCTATGCGGCGCTTAACAGGAACAACGATGCCCTGTCCGCCTACCAAAAAGCTACGGCTTTAAAAGCTGATTATAGCGCGGCCTGGCGTGAAATCGGACGGATCTATTCCGCCAACGGAGATTTTGCCAGAGCAGCGGAGAATTACCAAAAGGCCCTTCAACACAACCCCCGGGATCTTGCATCCCTGCGGGATCTGGGATATGCCCAAAGCCATATGGGACAAAATACCGCGGCGGAAGCATCCTTTGCGCAAGTCTTGGCGGCACAGCCCAACGATGCCCAAACCAACGATAACATGGCATTGGTAAAAATTTCCCTGCATAAATACAATGAAGCCGTAGAATATGCGAAAAAAGCCGTTGCAGCCGCCCCTGCCAATGAACGTTATGCCTATACCCTGGGGCTGGCCTGTGAAAAAGCCGGTGACATGGACGGAGCAATCAACGCCTATAAAGTCTCGGCAGCCCGAAATCCCCGTTATATCCGTCCCCGGATAAATCTGGGCCTTCTTTATCTGGACAACGGCGCCCCCAACGAAGCATTGAATTACCTTATGGAAGCGTATCGTGCGGAGCCCGCATCTTTTGAAGTAAACAATAACCTTGGAAATGTTTATGTCCGCCTGGAAAATTGGGGCCAGGCAGTAGAACGGTACAATGCCGCTCTGGCCGCCCAGCCGGGTAATATTACCGTCCGGATGAACCTTGCCCGGGCCTATGTGGGTGCCAAAAATCTTCCCCTGGCAAAAGACGCATATCTGGAGGTGCTGCGTCTGGCGCCCAATAATTTCGACGCTCTTTTTGAGGTGGGCAAAACCTATGCCGGCATGGGAGACGCCGAATCGGCCAAACGTTATCTGGCAGCATTGCTGGAAAAAAATCCCAATCACAGCGGAAAGTCAGAAGCGGAGAAGATCCTGGCCAGCTTATGAGCGATAAAGACAGAAAGTCCAGACACATTCAAAATATTGTCTTTGGGGCAATATTAATTCTTCTGTTTTTCCTGGTATGCCGTCTCTTTGCCCCCTTCGTAAGCGTCCTGCTTTGGTCAATCCTTATTTATATCATCCTGAAACCTCTCCATCAAAAGTGCATTGCCCCCTTTGACAGGACTACAATTAAAGGAAAAATCTGTTGCAATGCCCTGGCGGCGGTTTTTTCCTTAAGCTCGGTGATCATTATCCTTATCCCCCTTTCTTTTGTTATTTTCCAGCTATTCCGGCAAGTCACGGAATTGATCTATCAGATACGTGATTATCTGGCTTCACATTCCTTAAGCGGCAACAGCATATTTGAAGATATTTCCCGGATCATCCGGGACCTTAGTTCCGAACAAATTGTGATAAGCGCCGATGAACTCCGTTCCCGGGTAATGGGTTATTTAACACAGGGACTGCAGAATTTACTGCGGTTTTCCGGTCATGCGGCCCGTAATGTGGGTTCTTTTATTATCAGTCTTGTTTTTATGGTCTTTATTCTTTTTTTCTTTTTTGCGGACGGTGCCTATCTTTCCAAACTGGCCCTGCGGGTTATTCCCATCCGCAAGGAATATCTTAAAACCCTGGTGGGAAAATTTAAGGAAATTACCCAAAGGCTTGTATTGGGATATATCATTGTGGCCCTGGCTGAGGCAGTGGCGGCATCTGTCATTTTTTCCCTATTCCGGGTTTCAGGCGCCCTGGTTTTTGCGGTGCTTATATTTTTCTTTTCTTTCTTTCCCATTGTTGGGCCGTCGTTCATCTGGATCCCCCTGGGGTTAGTACGAATTATTGACGGAAATACAGGCAGCGGCATCCTTTTAATGATCATCTCCGGAGGTATTATTTCTACCATAGAAAATTTTCTCAGACCGATAATACTCCGGGACCGGATACATCTTCACCCCCTGATCATCTTTTTTGCCATCCTTGGGGGAATCAGCGCCTTCGGCATTAACGGAATTATCCTGGGGCCCATGGTTATGATTATCTTCCTTACCGTCTTTGATCTGTTTTTAACAGAACATAAGCTTGAAGATAATTAGTATATACGGTGTCACCCCAGACTATGAACAGCCTGTTGTTCCTCCGCAGGTGTCGCACTTCATGCAGGTTCCGTTACGGACCAGGGTAAAGGAACCGCAGCCCGGACAGGGGTCTCCTTCGTAACCCTTGACCCGGGCAATGTGCCGAACCGTTTCCGTATTTTTTACTTTCCCCCTGGTCTTGTTCTGCTCTATGGTTCCTTCCGTTACCGCATGCCGGGCTTCGACAGAACCGGGGTTTCCTTTTGTGTCCTGTGTTCCGGTGGCAAGAAGATCCTCCGGCTTTACCTGGCCCAGATCTGTCCGTTTTAGGTAGCTGATCGCCAGATCCCGGAAAATGTAATCGATTACACTTGTGGACATCTTAACATAGTCGTGTCCCTGGACAATGCCGTGGGGTTCAAAACGGTTAAAGATAAAGGCATCTACATATTCTTCCAGGGGTACGCCGTACTGGAGGCCCAGGGACACGGCAATGGCAAAATTGTTAAGAAGGCTCCGGAAAGCGGCGCCCTCCTTGTGCATGTCAAGAAAAATTTCTCCCAGTTTGCCGTTGTCATATTCGCCGGTTCTGATAAAGATGGAATGGCCCCCGATCTTTGCCTTCTGGGTATAGCCGGAGCGACGGTTTGGTAAGGGACGTCTATATCCCCGGGCTTCACCGGAGCGGTTGTCTGATTTGGCCGGGGTATCCAGATCTTTCTGGAGGACCATGATCGTATCCGCCAGCGGGTCCGTACCGGGAGCAAAGGCGGACAAGGGTTGGGACAGTTTTGATCCGTCCCGGTAAAGGGCCACTGCCTTCAGGCCGCTTTTCCAGGCCAGCATATATGCGCCCTTTACATCCTCGTAATCCGCCGCATTGGGCATATTGATCGTTTTACTGATTGCCCCGGTGATAAAGGGCTGTACCGCCGCCATCATTCCAATGTGGGCCTGCCAGGGTATGCAGCGGCGGCCGTTTCTGCCGGACGAGGCGGCGGTGTCAAACACAGGGAAGTCCTTTTCTTTAAGCTCCGGCGCTCCTTCCAACCCCAGGGATCCGCAAACATAAAGTTCCGCTTCGGCGATTTCTCTGTCGTTAAATCCGATGTGTTTCAGGAGGCTGAAGCCCGGCAGGGACCAGGTTGATTCAGGTATAGCCAGAT
>JAIRRF010000080.1 GCA_031256115.1 Treponema sp. | reverse complement strand
CGCACTTGGTCCAAAGCTCACCACCTGTTATACTGAAAACTAAGAAAAAATAAAGCGACCGTATTTATATACACTATACCCGACTCTTCCCATCAATTCCCGGTATTTTGCGTTCTCTTCAGCTTTTACAGCATCCAGAGTAGTAAACCGGGCATTGGCCAAATCCGCATATTTTACTATGAGTAATTCGCCGATGCTTTCAATATCCTTTTCAGAAAAAGCCCTTCGAAGCTGTTCCGCAATAGCTGTAATTTCCGCCTGATCATCCCGGGGAAGGATCCCTGTTGAAGAAATGACCCGTTCCGCCCTTTCCAGGTAAACCCTGGGAAAATCATTGGACGGCCTGAAAGTTTCTATGTAGGTATGGGGATAAGAACTTGATATATCCGGAATTCCTGAAGCCGGCCACTTTAATTCTTTTACCAGGGTATTATTGGAAAAGAGCTTAACTGAAGCGAAAGAGATGCCTGAAGCAAACTGAACCCCATAGGGCCAAATAACAGTTAAGGCCAGATTGTTGATTCCGGAAACCATCCAATCGTTTATCTCCACCTGGGACACAAAACTTGACCCTCCATCGGCCGTTAAAAGCTCCACACCGTTTATCATCAGCGAAAAACCAACTGTTTGAGTCGCCGCCTCTACCCTGTAATTATAGGGTCGTCTTGGGGGAGTCCTTACGGGCTGGATGGAAATAGGAAAAAGGTCAGAAGTATTATTTTCCGGCGGAGTTTGGGCACAGGCAGAAAATAACACCATAAATAACAAAATTATACAAATAATTCGCATACTAATATAATATCACAGGCGTTTTTTGCGGGTCAAGGCAATCGTATAGGCTTTTCCCAGAGGATAAAAAGTAGCCCATAATGCCGTCTGGGTTTGGAAAAGTACTGTTTCCATCCCATCATCATGATGAATTGCCATGCCGTTTAGGAGTCCTAAAACATTGTCGAATTGTTCCAGGTCGGCGAAATCTTCGGCTGATAAAATGGGGGCAAATTCCAGGGAGGTATGAACAGTCCTTATGATTGACAACAAAAGAGGGCTGGTTTTATTGCATATAAAAAAGGAGCCGGTTTTTTTATATGTTCCGGATATGATCTTCCGTATTTCTTCACGATTCATTCCGAATTTCTCCCGGTAAAAACTTTCACCAAAATCTGTCAGTCCGTCGTCAAAAAGCATGCGGAATTCTTCCGAATCAATTTTATTATACCTTGAAAAATCTATCTGCCTAAATACAAAGTCTTCGAAGCTTTCTCCGGGTATTGCTTTTGGTGCCGAATCCAGTTTTGCCAATTCCTGGTGAACAAATAGAATGCGCCTGTAACGGCTTTCTATTCGCCGCCTGACAAGATCAACCAAATCGTTCATACAACTCATATAGAAAAATCGAAGCTGCCTGGGCGGCATTCAGACTTTCGATAATTCCAGTTCCGGGAATTCTGACAAGAATAGAACATTGTTCTTTTACCTCTGCGGGAAGGCCGGTTTCTTCATTGCCAATAACCAGTATTATTCCCGGACGATTGTTTTTCCCAAACATATTTTTATATCGATCATTTATCAATATCGGAATATCACGGATCCGGCTCCGGGATCTTATGTCAGTTCCGATGGTAACAAGCTTTTTCGAGGCACTCCGTAAAAATGCAGCAGGGTTTCGGACTAAACGGAACTGTACATACTCCATCCCCCCTTCGGCAGCCCGGTAAGCGGCGGTGCTTAAAAACTTTTGTTCAGGAGGAGAACCGCGTTTCTCAGAAGCGGCGGATACCGCATCAGGATTATTTTGTTCAGCAAGGAAAACCGATAAAACATCAAAAAACGCAGCGGAGCGGACAACGGCCCCCAAATTAAGATCATTTCCCAGATCACAAAGTAAAAGTCCCGTTTTTCCTTCTACGGCCAAAACCTCCGTATCTTCCGGTGCTGCGGCTTCCACCACCGGTTCATAAATCATGGCAACAATTCCCTGATGGTGATTTGTTTTGCATATTTTTTCCAATTCTTCGTTTTCACAAATCTTATAGGGCCGTTTCCTTTCTGCCAGACGTTTGCAAAGCCCGGAAAAAAGCGGGAGCCTGTCTTCCCGTAAAAAAAGACGGTTTATGGTATCAGGGTGGACTTCGCTTAATGCACGGATCGCATTGAATCCGCAGACAGCAAGTTCATTGGTTAATTTATTATGCATAACAAATTCTATTCAAATAAAAATCGATCGGAATCCTGTTTTATCTTAAGTGTAATGTTTTGCAATTCCCCTGTTTGTTTTAAATTTATCAAATACTTTCCAAGAAGGGTGTCCGAATATGCAATGTGGGCTAATATCCATTCTTTAAGGTACATAACAAAATTGAGCGGTTTAAAACTGGTACCTTTGGAAAAGTCTTCTACCGCTTTCAGGACTTCTCTTACAAAATCATTATGTTCATTTTTGTGAACGGCAAAATCGGGATAGTTTATCCTTTCCATAATTTTTTCTTCAGTAGAAAAATGGTATTTTACATAGTCAACTGTTGAATGGACTACCTGCATAAAAACTTCTGCTGTGCTTTCTTTGCCTTTAAGGCAGCCCTGGTACAGTTTATTTGTTAAATTTACCAGTTCAATATGCTGCGAATCGATCAGGGGAATATTAACCGAATATGACTTTTGCCAGGTAACAAGGTCATGACTTTCCATAAATACAAGATACTATATCTTATATGGATAGGCAAGTAAAGGTAGTTGACATAGAAGGGAATCACCTGCAGGAATCACAGGCAGGTAACACCCGACAGGCAATTCGACAGGCGTGCAGGCGAGATGCCTCATTTCAAAATGTTACCGAAAGTTATGGATGCCTCATTTAGAAAATGTTACCGAAACTAGAAATGCTCCTTGGTCATTATTCGGTTCACTTGGGCGAGCCGTTGCCTC
>JAIRRF010000321.1 GCA_031256115.1 Treponema sp. | reverse complement strand
GCCGGCTGGGACAGAACCACCGATATAGAAAATTTGGGCTATGTCTATGACGGAAGGCACGAGTCCGCCCAGGCTATCGGAGAATTCCGCTTTCTGGGGGTAGAGAACCTTACGGCGGTTCTGGTGGCATCCCTGGATAAGCTTGAAGAATTTGACTATAACGGGAATATAGTTCTTTCCGAAACGTTTGCCTACAAGTTCAATAATTTGGCTTTGGGAATTAATGCTGCACAGTTTTTATATAACCGGAAATTTGGTTTTGGCGCGCCGGATCCGCATGAGCCGGGTTTACTCTTTAACCTTTGGGGATCCTACACCATAGATAGATTTGTACCCAGGCTGGATCTGGTGTACTTCATGGGCGGCAAAAGCCTGGAAGGAACGGCCTACCACCGGAGGGCCTTTGTAAATACTCCCAGTCCCGTAAATGTTGATGATGACCGCTCGGTTATCAGCGGCAGAGTCTCGGTCAAGTTCAACCTGGACAGCAAAACCTTTATAGAAATCGGCAACCTGACTAATATCGACTATTCTAAGAATTTTGCTTTTGCCAGCGAAGAAAGAGGCCGGTACGATACCAATAAACGCATATCCAATGTATTCTATATAGATTACAAGTGGAGTTTTTAGGGGGCGGATACGAAAACGCCGTATCGCAGATGCGGCGATGCGTTTACAATCCTGTTATGTGCAGTGCCGCATACTTTATATTTATTTTCTATTTCTTTTATTATTTCAAGCATTGAAAGCCCTTTGGTATCCTCATAGAACCTTTCCTTATTTTTCCATGTCTCTTCCAATGCCTTTTCTAATTCTTCATTCCTCATAATATACCTCCAACGGATTTGCCATTCTGAAAGGATAATTAAAACCTAATGTTTTATTAAGGATTATTACTTTTTGTTCTTTGTGTATATTTGCCAAATGATGAAAATTCCAGCACAATAAAATATCCATTTGAAACAATGTTGAATATGCTATATGAAATGCATCTGCAACTTTATTTTGAGGAATGATGCCATTTGCTACAATTTCATTGAAAAATACTTCCGTTGCTTTCCTATATTCTGGAGAATCTTCAATAGTTACGAAATTTATTATACTTGTGTCCAAATATACATTCAATTTATTCATAAAGCCCTGTTTCCCATGCTCCTTTTTAAGTATTATTGATAAAACTAGGATTATCAAGGAGCCCTTGATTCGGAACAGAACGGTTATCGCTTTAGGCTGAACGGCTCCTATACCAACGAAGAGGGGGATGCGGGGCTCAAATTCCGCCTTCAGTCCCAGAGCCGTCTGGATCAGGCCGGTTATTTATCAATACTCTATGTCTACGGCTGGATGAAATTCCTGGACGACATTGTTTACTTTGCGGGCGGCCTCGTGGACGACAGTACCTGGCGGACCAGCGACTGGTATATTATTGACGGTGCTTACGGAGACAGCGGCGACCCTAAAAAAAGAACCCGCATATCCAATGTATTCTATATAGATTACAAGTGGAGTTTTTAGGGGCTTATACCAGCCTTGTAATTGGATGGGCATAACGTCTTGTACTGCAGTATGTTAAAAGAAGGCAGCGGTGAAAGAGGCCGTGTATTTATACAACACACGGCGTCCGCATAAGACACTTGATTATGAAACCCCGGAAAAAATGCATAGGACTGCGGCATAAAAATGTATCAACCTATTTTAGGATTTGATAGAGGTATACGAGATACGGCAGGAAGAAAAGAAGCACCTTGCCGAAATCCGCAAAACCGGGAAGATCAAAATTCCCGCATGAAACGGGAAAAGCTGCTGGAGCAGGCGCGTCAGGCAGGCGCGGTCTTTGTACGTCATGGTAATTTGTTTTTTCATGTTATGCTTTCCTTAAGATACCGCGACGCCGTATGGCTCATAAAATTGCTGCGTAGCAGCTTCAATAAATTCATTCCGCTCATCAAGAGGGGAACCATCGCCGCGTTGCGGCTCGGTTGAGTATACTCGCGGTCCGGAGGGACGCATGACCATAACGCAAACTGTAGATATACCCGCCAGCAGGCGGATAACCATTGATGTTCCCAGCGAAGTGCCGGAGGGGAGAACGATTCTTACCTTTACTCCGGCCCGAATGGATACAGCCCCAAGGGACATATACGGAAACACCCCCCGTACTGTTGAAGAAGCCATGCAAATGGTGGCTGAAAAGGCAGCCGACCCCAACCGTAAGCCTATTTCCCGGTTCTTTGGAAAACATAAAGACATTTTTGGCGGAGACGGCGTTGCCTACCAAAGGGCTATTCGTGATGAATGGGACGACTAAAATCGTTTTTGACACCTGCACCATTGTTGCCGCTACCTCCATTGTTTTAGACGCCATCCTTCTCACCGATGACGATCATCTGCTTGGCCTTTCCTGGCCCGGTCTTCGAACACAGAACATTTTCTAGCATTGCCTCATTCCCTCCTCACTCCCCCCGTTGCTTCCTTTGCCGTTTCATGTTATGCTTGCCCCATGACCATAACGCAAACTGTAGACATACCTGCCGACCACCGGCTGACCATTGACGTTCCCCGCGAAGTTCCGGCGGGCAGGGCGGTTCTTACTTTTACTCCTGAGCCTGTTGATTTGCCCAAATGTCCTATTTGCGCCAAGCACAGCGACCCGGTTACCGGGGAGCTTCGTTTTAACGCCGAAACTGCCGCCGCCATTAGGGAAGGCAGGGCCATGATGCGGGGAGAAATTCCGGCAAAGTGGTACAGTTCCCTGGAAGAAATGCTGGAGGATTTGAACAAGGATGACCCGGACGACCTGTCTGCGGACAACCTATCCCCAGAAGATTGAGCATGTTGAAATACACGTTTACCGGGCCTTTCAAAAAAGACCACAAGCTGATGAAAAAGCGCAACAAGGACATGGACAAACTCACCGAGGTAATGGATTTGCTCATTAACGAACTGCCTCTGCCCCCGGAACGCAAAAACCACCCTCTGCATGGTGAATGGGAGGGAGCCTGGGACTGTCATATTCAGGGCGATTGGCTGCTCATCTATGAAACTGATGATGCAGCCGGAACCATTACCTTCCACCACACCGGCTCCCATTCTGATTTGTTTTAACATTCCCCACTCCTACGGCTTATACGAATACACCGCTATCCTCCCCGCGTTGCCGGGATCCTTAATTGCCCAGTAGACTGTGCCGGTGGTTGGGTTGTAGCGTAATACGTCGTTGCTGCTGAGGACTACGCCGGGGAGTTCTTTGGGGGGTGTTACGATTTTGCCGCTTGCGTCAACGATGGTAACGGCGGTCAGTTGCTTTTCCCTGAACGCATTGTTCCCGATGGCGGTAACGGGTTTGTTGTTTATCCGCTCGGGTATCACGACCGCGCCGCCGGTTTTGTTGTAGCCGGTTATGGTTACGGCAGTTGCGGTTTCGGTGAAGGTGAAATCGGTGGCGGGGTTGGGGGTTTGGGCGAAGGCCAGAGAAGAGAGTAGGAAGTAGAAAGTTTGGAATGGTATTAACTGGGCGCTGGCGCGCCCGGCGGTATCAGCCCTTCGGGCTGGAGCCGATTGGTATACATAGCGAAAATAAAAGTATTATGGTTTATTCAAAATATGAATAAGAAATATTTTTTATTTACTATTTTATTCTGCTGCCTTTTTTCATGCAGCAAACCCATAGAGATCTGGGTAGATAAGTACAGTTTTCCCGAACAAGAACAATTCTTTCTTGCAGCTATCCTGGAAGGAGTTGAAAAAGCCGGATTTATTATTACAACAGAACCAGGGCCAAATACTATTTCCCTTTGCTTTGAACAGCGCAGAGCAACCTGGCAAAAAAGTCAAGAGGATGTTTTACAGAGCGTATTTATTCCATTTAATAGAATTTGTATGGTATACCCTGTGGAAGTATGGGAAGAAAAAACCGTATCGTTGAAAACTATTTCTGATGCAGAACTTATCCCCCTTAGGGAATTGTCCCCTCCCCGTATTGCCCTTAAGGTGGACGGCCTGGACCTGTCTGATCCTGCCTATCCTCTTATTTTTGAAAAAGGAATCCGTTTGGACCTTCCTGAAATCTATCAGGAAGAAGTTAACAAAAAGATCGATGCCTTAACTGTTTTAATACAACAAAAATCAATATATGGCAGGATTGAACAACAACCCCGGCTGTTCCGGATAGCTGCCGGAGGGGATGTAATGCTGGCCCGGGGAGTAGAACCAATCATCTTTAGTGAAGGCATCGAAGCTGTTTTGGGAGGAACCGCTCCGCTGGTAAAGGGAGCGGATCTTTCCCTAATCAATCTGGAAGGAGTTGTCAGCAGCCGGGGAACAGCGACAAAAAAATCCTTTACGTTCCGCTTTGATCCCCGCATTGCTTCGGTCTTAAAAAACGCAGGATTTGATGCGGTCTTAATGGCCAATAATCATTCCTTTGATTACGGAATAACAGGCTTTTTGGATACCCTGGATCATTTGGAGCAAGCCGGCATTGCCGTATTGGGGGCAGGCCGGAACATCCACGCTGCGGCAGCGCCTTTTGCTGCCAGCTTTTTTGAACCCGGCTCCGTCCAGGTTTTTGGCCTTGCCAGCTATGGGCAGGAAAGGACCGGCTGGGACGGGAGCAGCTTTGCAGCAGATGAACAAACGCCGGGCATACTCCATGCAGGAAAACGGGGAGCGGAAATGATAAAAACCCGGTTTAATAAAAATGCCATTAACATTGTTTTTTTTCACGGCGGAGCCGAATATTCAGACTTCCCGAATAATGCAACCCGCGCTCTCTATACGGATCTGATCCGATCCGGCGCAGACCTGGTTATCGGTACCCATCCCCATGTGGAACAGGGCTTTGAATGGGTTGAAGGTAAACCTGTTTTCTGGTCCCTGGGGGATTATGTCTTTGACCAAATGAACTATACCCCTGGCGGCGATAAAGGGCTTTTTATTGTCTTAAGTTATTTGGGCAAGCTTCTGGTGCATATCGATCTTTTTCCTCTTTTTATGGATGGCCCCAGGACGAAAATTACTCCCAGGGAAAACCTCCAACGTTTTTACCGGCTTACCCGGCACTTGGCGCAAAGATAGACCATAAAAACAGCGGCATCAGCCCTTCGGGCTGGTTGATTCCGTTTGTTGCAAAATGACCCATTAATAAGCGGTTTTATCGTCACTGTATCAAAAAAACCCATTTTTCCTGAATGGGTATATGTAAAAACAAAATAAAATGGTGCTAAATCCTTATATTATAAAGAATTATAATAATATCGTTATTTCTCCCTTCTTGGCATGGAATTTGCTACAAAAAAGATATAGAATAATGGAGGTAAAAAATGACAATGACAAAAAAGAAGTCAAATGTTCAGGATGAAGAAAACACTTTAGCCATGTATCTGGGGGAAATAAACCGTATTCCCCTGCTATCCCGGGAGGAGGAGCAAAAATACGCCCGGGAAGCTTCCAAAGGAAACATAGCGTCCCGAAACAAATTGGCAAATGCTAACTTACGTTTTGTGGTAAATGTAGCAAAAAAGTATCAGGGTCAGGGCCTGCCCCTGGAAGACCTGATAAGCGAAGGAAATGTCGGCCTGTTAAATGCCATTGAGCGCTATGATGTGGAAAAAGGATACCACTTTATCTCTTATGCCGTTTGGTGGATCAGGCAGGCGGTTTTAAAGGCAATTTGTGAAAAATCACGAATGATCCGGCTCCCGCTTAACAAGGTTAATGAGCTTGTTCAGATTGAAAAAGCCCGTCATCTGGTACAGGAGGGAGAATCGGAAATAAAGGAAGTAGCCCGGCTTTTGGACATGGAGCCCTGCCATGTAGAAAACCTTTTGGCCGTATCCCGTGATACCCTGTCTTTGGAAAATCCAATAAATAATACCGGCAGAGATTCATCTACTTTGGGAGATTTTATTAATGCTCCAAAATACCGTTCTCCGGATGCTCAGGCCATAGACGCGGCTATGCATGATGATATTGAACATTTGTTGGACAACCTGGATAAAAAAGAAGCGGATATTATCCGTTACCGCTATGGCATTGGGAACAGAATACCTCTCTCTTTAAAAGAAATAGGGGATCGGTTTCACCTGACCAAAGAACGAATCAGGCAAATAGAGAAAAAAGCCATAAAACGGCTTCAGCATTCTTCGTCCAGAAACGTGCTAAAAACCTATGTGGCATAAAAGATGAGCAAAAAAAACTTTGCCGGACACTTTACTCCCTTTATCCCGGAGGGGGTTATTCTTGATATGGACGGCCTTATGCTGGACACCGAACGGCTGGAATTGCAACTTTATGTAGAAATTAGCGCTCAAATGGGCTGGCCTACGCCGGAAACGATGCTTCGAAAAACCATTGGTATAAGTGATGAAGATGCGGAAGTGTTTTACAAAAATGAATACGGCGCTGCCTATCCTTTCCGGAAGATTTGGGATGCCGTAGTAGAAAAAGAGTACAAAATAGCAGAAAAAGACGGTCTTCCCCATAAAACGGGGCTTTTGATTTTATTGGACAGATTAAAGCAACTGGAAATTCCCATGGCAGTAGCCACATCCGCGAACCGCAAACGGGCTCAATGGAAACTTGAACGGGGGGGCATATTGGATCGTTTTAATGCTTTTGCCTTCGGCGATGAGATAGAACGGGGCAAACCCAGTCCGGATATTTTTCTACTTGCCGCAGAACGGCTTGGGGTAAACCCACAAGGCTGTGTCGGTTTCGAAGATTCCCCGGCAGGGCTGGCAGGATTGGCCGCAGCGGGAATACACTCTGTATTTATTAAAGATATGGCGGAGCCCGCACAGGAAATACTACGTACTGTCTGGCGGCGCTGCGCCGATTTGGAAGTGGCTGCATCATTGTTTGGCACAACGGACAGTCCAACGG
>JAIRRF010000286.1 GCA_031256115.1 Treponema sp. | reverse complement strand
TCCGGCGGTAAAATTCTCCCCGGTCCAGCTCGCGCAGTACTTCCATGTGTAGTTTTTTTACCCCCCAATTGACCGTTAAGGGAAATTCAGGCTTATGCCGTTTACCGCAGCTTGCACAGGTAAAATTCATAAAATTTCCCGCTAAAATATCTTCGATGTATTGGGGGTCCGTATCCAGGTTAATTTCTTCAGGTACATCCACCATAAAAGTGTTGTCACAAAAACAAAGTATTTTTTGCTGCATTTTGCACTCCTTTTTAATTAACGGTTGACAAAAAAGAGAATATCATTATAAACCGCAAAGAGCATAAGTCCAAAGATGATAACCATTCCGGCGGTTTGAAAAACCGAAATTGCTTTTGGATGAATAGGCCGACGCTTAATCATTTCGATTAAATACAAAATAATCATGCCGCCGTCCAAAATGGGAAGGGGAAGAAGGTTCATAAGACAGAGCGCAATGGAAATCAGGGCCAGAAAATTCAATGCGGAGCTTAAACCGGTGTCTACGCGTTCCGAAAAGCCGCCGGCGGCAATTTCTCCAACCATAGAGGTTATCCGTGCAGGGCCGGATATTGCCTGGGTTAAGTCAATATCCTTCTTAAAAAGCAAACTTATACTTTTTACTGAAACAGCTAATGTTTTTACCGATTCTCTGCATCCGGCGGTCAGAGAACCGAAAGGTGAAAGAGCAGGGGTTTTATACCGGATAATTGGGTACTCTATACCCAGATCGGGAAAACCTGAAACAGCCAGATTTCGGAATTCTGCTGTTTCGATTGTACCGTTTCGATCATATTCCAGGGAAAAATCCGCCTCTGTTATGTCTTTAAAGATCCTTAAAAAGGCTACTGTATATGGTACTTCTTCAAGCTGCCCCCCTGCCAGCTTTACTCCAATGATGCAGTCCCCGGGTTCCAGTCCTGCTTTTTCCGCAGGGCTATCGGGCCGGATTCCCTGAACAAGAGGCGGCGTCCAGGGATAAACACCGATTTTGCCGGCCCCGCTTTTGTCTAAAGCCGGTTGAACAGATAAATTAATTATTTCAGAGTTTCGAATAACGGTTACCGGCAGGTTTTTATCCGGATTAAGGGCAATATTTTCCCAAATGTCCCGGTAATTTAAAATTTTTTTTCCGTTTATATCAACGATTATATCCCCGGATTTAAGCCCCCCGCGATCGGAAGGATAAATTGATCCGTCTATATCGGACAGGAGCACAATTCTGTTTTCATGGGTTTCGATTTCAATACCTCTTCCCCAGATTAGTCCCAATACGGTAATGGCAAAGATAAAATTAAAAAGTGGGCCTGCTACAATGGCAAAGATTCTCTTCCAGGGCTTAACTGCAAAAAAACTGCCTGGTTCCGGTTCAATACCATTTTTTTTATTTTCCCACATTACCTGGTAATCGTTATCCCCCCGCATTTTGCAGTAACCGCCCAGAGGGAAAAGTCCTAAACGGTATTCTACGGATCCAATTTTCTTTTTTAAAAAAGGTTTTCCCCAGCCAATGGAGAATGCTTCCACATCTATCCCCGCAAGACGAGCGCCAATAAAATGGCCCAGTTCGTGGACGATAACTACTATTCCAAGACCGATTAAACCCAGTATAATTTTAATTAACAACATTACATAAACTCCGTACCATTAAAAAAAGAACCGGTATAGTACATAGAATACAGGGGCTGTTAATGCGATTGAATCGGTGCAATCCAGTACGCCTCCTCTGCCGGGAACAAGACGTCCTGAATCCTTAAAGCCGCTTGATCGTTTTATCGCAGATTCGGCAAGATCCCCCAGGATTACCGCAATGCCGGAAAAAAAGCCAAGCAGGGCTGCCGAAAGCAGTTTTGGTATTTGATCCGGCACAAAAGCTTCAGGATTGGTATATGCCAGGATAATACATATACTCACGGATGCTGCCATCCCCCCCACATAACCGGCTATACTTTTGTTTGGGCTTACAGTAAAAATACCTTTGTTGTTTTTTCCGAAAAGCATCCCTGTAACCCAGGCCAGGGAATCATTGGTCGTAACAGTCAGAATAAAAGCCAGAATGACAACGGTAGAATGTGTAAGTGTGGACATCGTAATAACCCAGCTTAATAGAAGACCGGGATAAATCATCACCGAAAAAGCAGCAACAAGCCTGCTAAGTACCGGGGAAAAATCCTCCCGGTGTTTATATAAGAAGATTTCTGATATCAAAACCCAAAATGCGCCGGTAACAAAAAGAAACTGGGTAATCTGGCTGTTTGTATCGAAACTTACGATAAAGGTCGTTGCCAGGGGGCTTAGTGAACCGAGGATTGCCGCTTCAATTACATAGATGGGAAATCCCTTGGCTTTAAGCATCAGGGAAAATTCTACGGCTCCCATGGAACTAAAAAGAATTACTATTATGTTTAAAGCCAGGTGGTTATATTGCGGCAGCAGGATAATCAACGATATTACTAACGGAATGCCAATGAAAAAAATAAGCAATCGCTGAATAACTTTGTGTTTATTCATGGTACACCGCCGAATCTTCGTACCCGTTTTTGATAAGTTTCTACCGCAAGGAAAAGATCTTTTTCCGTCCAGTCAGGCCAAAAAATAGGGGAACTGTAATATTCCGCATAGGCGCCTTCCCAAAGGAGGAAGTTGCTTGTCCTGTATTCTCCGGCGCTTCTGATGATCAGGTCAGGATCAGGTATATCCGGGTTATCCAGATATCGGGCAATGGCTGCTTCGGTTATGGCAGATAGATCTTCCCCTGCCAGAGCAGCCCGCCTAACCGCCCGGACAATTTCATCCCGACCGCCGTAATTAAGGGCTATGATTACCTGGAGTTTTTCATTTTCCGCTGTTTCGCCGCAAACGTCCCGGATTTCGGCGGCAATGTCGGCGGACAATCCCGCCATATCTCCAGCATGGCGGAGCTGAATTTGGTTTTCCCGATAAAAATCCAACTCGCTTCGTAAATATTGTTTAATCAGGCCCATCACAAAACTTACCTCTTCTGCAGTACGTTTCCAGTTTTCGGTGGAAAAAACATACAGGGTAAGGTAACGGATTCCCAAATCGGCGGCAGCTTTGACAACTCGTTTTGCTGCCTGGAGCCCTGCCAAATGGCCTTTGGTTCTGGGTTCCTTCCGGGCCAAAGCCCATCTTCCGTTTCCGTCCATGATGATCCCAATATGTTCAGGAATATGTTCGGAATTTATCAAACTTCCATTATCTCCGCTTCTTTTTCTTCCAGTATCGTTTCGATCTGTTTTATGTATGAATCGGTCAGCTTTTGAAGCTCTTCGGAATTTTTGCTTTCCTCGTCTTCGGTAAGTTCCTTGTCTTTTAAAAACTTTTTTAGTTCGTCGTTTCCGTCCCGGCGGATATTCCGGATTGCCACCCTGCTTTGTTCAGCCTGGGATTTGGCTTGCTTTACCAGATCTTTCCTTCGTTCCTCCGTTAAAGGAGGAATGGCAATGCGGATCACCTTGCCGTCGTTGGATGGATTAAGGGAAAGCTCCGAAGTCCGGATTGCCTTTTCAATTTCACTAATCAGGGTTTTGTCCCAAGGTTGAATCACGATAAGCCTGGCTTCGGGGGTGGAAATATTTGCCATTTGGCTAAGGGGAGTCTTTTCTCCGTAGTAGTCCACACGGATTTTGTCAAACAGGGCAGGGGATGCCCGGCCTGTCCTGAGGGCTGCATAAGCCTCTTTAAAATTGGCGATGGTTTTTTTCATCCGCTCTTCGCAGGAGCTAATGGCGCTATGCATTGGATAACTCCTAATCATTTTTCAGGTGCCGACTTTGTAATATATATAATCGGCAATTGAAAGAACAGCGTCGGCCTTTTTCCCCGCATCTTCCAGAGCTTTGGCAACGCTTTGCTTTTCATCCTTGACATAACCTTGATCGAGAAGGCAAATCTCCTTTAATAATTTATTAACTTTGCCCTTTAGAATATTTTCCGCCACATTGGCAGGTTTCCCCTTTACAGATTCGTCCTGCTCCATTTGCTTTCGGAAAATATCCTCCTGTTCTTTCAGCCAGGCTGGATCGATTTTTTCCCTGCTAAGAGCCATGGGATTAAAGGCTGCAATATGAAGGGCAAGTGTAAATGCGAAGGCTTTAACATCTTCGTCATTTACGGCATCGGCCTTGTCGGCGGCAAGCTTTACCACCACCCCGATAGCTCCATCGCCATGAATGTATTGGCAGAGGTATTCGCATTGACCTGCATCCATTACAACCAGACGTTTCAGAGACATATTTTCCCGAATTTTTGCTGCCAGATCCGATACCATGGTTTTAAGTTCCTCCTCCGTATCGGTATAACCCTTTTCCAGAGCTTTTGCGGTAAGGGCCTCTCCCAGGGCAATGAAGTCAGGATTTCGGGCAACAAAGTCCGTTTCGCTGGCAATTTCCGCCAGTACCGCCTTTGTGCCGTCATTTTTAATTTTAATAAAGATCTTTCCCTGGTTAACAGCCCGGTCGGCCCGTTTCTCTACCGCGGCCAGTCCTTTTTCCTTCAGGATCTTTTCCGCCGCCACCGCATCGCCGTTTGTGGCAACAAGGGCGTTTTTGCATTCCATCATTCCCGCTCCGGTTTTTTCCCGGAGCTTCTTTACATCCAGGGCGCTAATATCAGCCATAAATCTCACTCCTCACCGTATGCTTTGTCTACATCTACCGGAAGATCGTCTTCATCAGTCCCTGTGTCATCCGTTCCAGCGTTTTCTGTTTTTACAGCCTCTTCTGCAGCACCGGAAGCATACGATTCGATATCAATTTCCCGGTCTTCTTCCTTTAGGGAAATATCATTCATCAGGTCTTCCATGTCTTCGTCTTCTTCTCCCAGGGTTTCGATGATCTTTAGTCCGGCTTCGTTGTCTGCTTCGATTACGGCATTGGCAATAATTTGGGTAAAAAGGGTTATTGCCCTGATAGCATCGTCGTTGCCTGGAATAGGATAGTTGATTCCATCCGGATTACAGTTGGTATCCACCACCGCCACAATGGGAATACCCATACGCTGAGCTTCCGCAACGGCAATGGTTTCCATTCTGGTATCAATGATAAAAAGTATGCCTGGGGGATCTTTCATTTCTTTAATGCCCCCAAGATTTTTTTGAAGTTTGGTTCGTTCCTTTCCCAGGGCGGCTATTTCCTTTTTTGTCAGGTTTTCGAATGAGCCGTCCACTTCCATCTTCTCCAGTTTTTTGAGCCGGAGCAGGGATTTTTTGATGGTTACAAAATTGGTAAGCATACCCCCAAGCCATCGGTTATTTACATAGAACATACCGCAGCGTTCCGCTTCTTTTTGGATTGCCTGCTGGGCCTGCTTTTTTGTACCCACAAAAAGAACGGATTTTCCCGCCACTACGGTTTTTCGAACCGCTTCGTAGGCGTCCTTAATAGACTGGATGGTTTTTTGCAAATCAATAATATGAATCCCGTTTCTTTCGGCGAAGATGTATTTCTTCATCCTGGGATCCCAGCGTTTTACCTGATGACCGAAGTGAACCCCCGATTCAAGCAGGCTTTTCATGGTGACTACCGCCACATTTTCCTCCTGGACGGTTTCCGAAAAGCCAGACCTTCGGTCTGTACAAAAACTTGCAAAGCCAGCAAAGCAGGTCGGAAAACCTTCCTTAATATAGCATTTTTGTATGTTTTCTTGAAAATGCGTTTCAACGAAACGCAGTTCCAAGGAAGTTTACGAAAATGCAAGGGCTGGACAGGATGTAATAAACATTCCGGACAACCCAAACCTTCTCTATATCTCTTCCGGTGTCTTTGTATTTGACCAAAGGCGCTTTGTCGGAAGGAAATTACGGTCCGTATTGGTAACCGTTATCAATAAGCATACGATAAAACTCATGCATTGGCAAGCCTACAATTGAGCTGTAAGAACCTTTTATGGAAGTAACGAAACAGCCACCCAGCCCCTGGATCTTGTAGGATCCCGCAACCCCCTGCCATTCACCGGTATTTAGGTACCATTCGACTTCTTTTTCCGACAGGGGAGCAAATACTACTTCGGATTTAACGGTACGGCAGTCGATAGTTTGTTTTTTTCCGTTGAAAAGGGCTATCGAAGTAGATACCTCATGTTCCCGGCCAGCCAGACTTTCGATCATTTTTTTCGCTTCGTTGCGGTCTGTGGGCTTGCCGAAGATTTCCCCATCTACGGCAATAACTGTGTCGGCGCCGCAAATCCACCGGGGTATTTGACCCCGGAGCTGCCCGATTATCGCATTGATTTTCCGGACCGCCATATCCTGGGTATATTCTCCGGGGGTTTGGCCCGGTCTGGGTATTTCATCCAGCTTGGCAGGCATAATATTAAAAGGCAGCCCAAAGAGTCTAAAATATTCCTGTCTTCGCAGGGAGCCGGAGGCTAAAACTATAGGTTCCATTTTTTTGAGAAATGCAGGATTTGAACCCACCGCCTTCAGCCCCGTAGAGCTTAAAATATTATTATCAATACATTACTATAAAAAAAAAGAATTGTCAACATTTATCAAGTATATTGCACGGAAATCAATTTTCCCCGGCCTGTAGGACAGGGATTAGTTTCTGGCAGTCCAGCAGGCAGCCGAACATAATTCTCGATAATGGTAGTTTCGAGCTGGATTTCTGTTTATAGGTT
>JAIRRF010000259.1 GCA_031256115.1 Treponema sp. | reverse complement strand
TTCCTCCTGCCTGTACAATAACATCCGCATCAAATTTTTCTTCACCCGGTTTGTCTTCTAAAGCGGAAATATCCTCTTCGTCCAGCGAATTAATAAAATCATCAGCCATGCATTACTCCAATAAATCCACAAGAAGACCTTTTATTTCATCCAGCTTCTCTAAAATTTCAAGCTGATTCATTTGGCCCCGCAATATGGCCGCAGCCATTCCTTCCAGCTTGGCATCAATCACCCGGATAATAGTATATTGCTTTGGTTCATTAATAGTAATTCCGCCGCCCAATTTAATGAATTTTACCTTGCTGGTTTGTCCTTCCAAATCAAAACTGTTTTTTACCACATAATGGATAAAGTTTCGCACAGCTTCTTTATAAGCGGCAATTTCGGGAGGAAAGGGCCGCCTGGAAAGGGTGTCTCCGGTCTCATGGACACTGTCCAGCAGTTCATGTAAAGAATTTTCCGACAGGGGTAGATCTTTTACCTTTCCAAGAACCGCCTTCTCAAAAAAGGAAACAAAATTTTTTGGTTCCCCGGTTTTTCTTTTTTTCCCTGTTTTTCCCAAAGGATCCGGTTTTGATTTTCTGGTCTCTGCGGCTGCTTCTCCGTAAGCAGACGAATTAAAAAGCGGCGTAGAAGAACCATCAGGAAATGAAATGTTAGCCATAGTTTAAATCCGTATGCTGTTTGTCCTGGTATTCCGATTTTGCGCTTTCCCAGCTTTCTGTGGTCTGGCAAACTTTTACCCTGCCCTGGATTAAACATCCATCATTTACCTCAATGCGCCGGGTAATTATATCACCGATAATTAAAGCCGAAGATAACACAACAAGCCGTTCACTGGCCATAATATTACCGTCCACTATTCCGCCAATGGTAATACTGGTACCGGTAATACTGCTTTGCATCCTGGCTCCGGCGCCCACAACTACTCTGCCTTCAGAGTGCAGGTTTCCTTTTACACTGCCATCTACCCGGGTAAATCCAAAAGCATCAATATCTCCCTGGATAAAACTACCGGGCCCGATAATGGTATTGATGGCAAATACATTCTGCTTTTTTTTTCCGGATCGCCTGGTGGTATGGTTCGCCATTACCGCACCGGATTGGGACGAATATTCAGGTACTTTGCCGGATTTACCACATCCGAACCAATATGTACTTCATAATGTAAATGTGGTCCGGTGGAACGGCCTGTATTTCCGATATAGCCGATGGTTTCGCCTTGTTTTACCTGCTGGCCTGCTTGAACCCTGAATGACAACAGATGGGCATAACGTGTATAAAAACCATGTTGATGTCTGATAATAATATAATTTCCAAATCCGCTGGGTTCATAGCCCATAAAGGCAACTTGCCCGTCAGCGGTGGCAACTACCGGATCTCCTGACCGGTAAGTAGAAATGTCAACACCGGTATGCATCTGGGGCGCGCCGGTAAAGGGATCACGATTCATGCCAAACGGGTTAGTAAAGTGCCCCATTCGGCCTTTTATAGGCCAGATACTGGGAATTTCCGCAAGGATGGCGCTTTGCGAATCGAGGATGGTCCCAATTTCCCTTACCGGTTCAACCGCAGAAGATAAATAAACAGCCAAATGCCTGATATCGTCCACTTCCTTATGAAGATCATCATTTCGTTGGAGGTTAAAAAAAGATGATCTGTCCGCAGGGATAGTTAAATTTACCGGGTTGGGATTCGATCCCAGATTCATAAGAGTATTGGAAAGAACAGCTTCAAAACCCCTGGCAGCCCTGGAAAGCTGGTTTACTTCGTTCCGTAATTGATCCACATTAATCTGGGTATCCCGAAGCTGATAATTCCATTCGGTTATATTTTCCCCGGTTTTACCGGAAAAAACTGTGTACATAAAAAAAGAACCTGATACTCCAAAGAATAACAAAAAGAATAATATTATTGCGAAAATAGGAATATGGAAATTGTAAACTCTTTTTTCTGAGTGGGGGACTATAACAACGGTATAATGTCTGAAGAAAAATCTGAATATGGATCTAAATAATCTCCCAATTTTTGTCACTGTCCAGATGGCGCCGATTTTTACTTTCCGGACCAGATTGTTTTCAAAATGTTTATAATAATGGATTTGCGCCATTTTATTTCTCCGCCTTTACGGTAGGGAACCTCTAAAAACCCGGTTTGGATTTTTAGAGGTTCCCAGTATAAAATGCCTGTTTTAACAGGACAAGGTCCAATTCCGGATAAACAGGAAAACGATCCAATAATTTTTTTACCCTGTCCAGAGCTTCCGCTCTGGCAGGTTCCCTTATTACATATTTTGCTTTGCCTGATGCCGGACTGGTATTTTTTAGTATGAGAGCGATTATACACCCAATCTCTTCCATCTCCGTTTTTCCCATGCCCAAGGTAGTCACCGCGGCAGTTCCTATCCGTAATCCCGAAGTATACCAGGGGCCGTTTGGGTCATTGGGGATGCTGTTCCTGTTCACCGTTATGTTACATTCATGGAGGGCATTTTCCGCCTGCCGTCCGTTTAAACGGCCTTCGCTTTTTTCAAGATCGTTTACATTTACCAAGATCAAATG
>JAIRRF010000175.1 GCA_031256115.1 Treponema sp. | reverse complement strand
GGAAACAAGCTCGACAAAAGAAAAAATCCTGAACACTGCTATTACCTTATTTTCCGGAAAAGGGTACGAAACGGTTTCCATGCGGGACATTGCAGATATGGTCGGTATTAAGGCGGCTTCGATCTACAACCATTTTTCGTCGAAACGGGACATCCTTAAAGGTATGTTTGAATTTTATTACCGGGAACACCAGGCAGCCTTTCCTGATATGGAGAAGCTCCTTTCCATGGTGGAAACCGAACCAATTTTGGAAGTAATAGCGAATATGTCCTATCACTTTCCTCCGGAAATTCAGGACAAAATGGATAGGATCCTCCTTATTGCCAGCCAGAGAATAAGTCTGGATAAAGACTGTGAACTATTTATCCGGGAACATTTTTTTGAACCCCTGATTAAGCTTTGGAGTTCAATATTAAACCGGGCAGTCGAGTTAGGCAGGCTGGAGCCTTTCGATATAGATAGTTTTGTCCGGCTGGTAACATTCTACGCTTTTAGTGCCGCAGAATTAAACAGCACCGTAATGAAAACCAGCCTGGAACAATGGCTGGGAGGCCTGGACTTGCTTTACTCATTATTAAAACCTGCAAAAAATTAAAAATAGGAGATTATAGAATGAAAGTTTTATTTCAAAAAAAAGATAACTTCCGCACAGAAGCGGTGCTGCCGGAGGGGAATCATCGCCGGATCACTGAAAATGGCCGGGCCGTTGAAAGCAGCCGGACTCAGCAGGAGTTTCCGGCGGACCCCAACAACAGGGCTTTTTTCCATTTTGAGCGGCCAAGGCTTAACCAGTTGTTTATGGAAGCGGTGAAATACCCGCTGGTAATAGTTTGCGCCGGTGCGGGTTATGGGAAAACAAGCGCTGTCCATGACTTTGCGGAGGAGTATCAGGCCACAACGGTATGGATACAAATTTCCGAACGCGATAATGTCGGTACCCGCCTGTGGGAAAGCTATACCCATACCCTGGCAAAGATTAACACACCCTTTGCCAATGCAATCACCAAGCTTGGTTTTCCGGATACCGAAGATATGTTCAATAGATACAAAAACTTAATGCATACTTATGTGGATATGACCCGGCGAATCATTGTCCTGGATGATTTTCACTTTATCGAAAACCCTTCTGTTATTCGTTTTGTTGACCGGACCATTCACAATTTGCCGGTTGGAACTTCGTTGTTTCTGATTTCCCGTTCTACTCCCCGCATCAATATTGCCGGTCAGGTATCCAAAGGACATGTATTCAATGTAAGCGAAAACGATCTGCGATTCACGGACAATGAACTTGCCCACTATTTCCGCCGGCTGGATATTTCCATTTCGCCGGAAGGCCTGCACGAGGTCATGCAGGATACCGAAGGCTGGGCTTTTGCGATCAACCTAATCGCCCGGTCCTATCAAAGAGCACCGGGTTACGGAGGCTATATACGTACAGCGATGAAAACGAACATTTTCCGGCTGATGGAGACCGAAATCTGGAATGAAATAGAGGAACGGCTGCAAAATTTTCTTGTACAGCTTTCGCTGATTGATCACCTGTCTGTTGATCTTATAGTGCTTCTGGCCGGAGCAGACAAGGATATAATTGTCGATCTGGAAAAACAAAGCGCCTATGTGCGCCGCGACAGTTATATCAATGCATACGTCATTCATCCCTTGTTTCTTGAATTCCTGGCTACCAAACAGGAGCTTCTTTCCGGGGAAAAAAAGCGGGTAACCTACGAAATTGCCGGGGATTGGTGCAACAAGAATGGCTTTAAGATCGATGCCATGTCGTATTACGAAAAGACAGGAGATTACAGGTCAATTGTATCAATTTTTCATGAATTACCCGCCCAGATTCCGGATGACATTGCACGGTTTGCGGCGGAGATTTTTGATCGTGCGCCGGAAACAGCTTTCGATACGGTGGATTGTCTTGCGGAATCCCATATACGCGTCTATATAGGCCAAAGCCTCTGGCAAAAATCCATTGAATTGGCACAGTATTACGAGGCCAAATTCCTTAAATTACCGGAGGATGATCCATTCAGAAAACTTACCTTAAGCCGCATCTACTATTGCTGGGGCTATGTACGCGTCTTTATGTGTACAACCGATGACAATTATGATTTTGATTCCTATTTTGAAAAATTCTGTAAATACCATTCAAAATCGGTCGATCCCGGAAAGCTTGTTCACTATTGTCCGGGCCCGTGGATCAACTGTGCCGGTTCTTCCAGGAAAGGCGCTCCGGAAGATTACATCAGGGCGCTTAATCACATGGAGGAACTTAAATCCCATTATTTTAACAGCTTTAAGGTTGGAAAGAACGAACTGGCAAAAGGAGAGCTGCTGTTTTATAAGGGCGAAATTCGCAGGGCGGAACCCCTAATAATTAATGCCATTAAATCAGTGCGGGATGCCAATATTATGCACAGGGCACTGTTCTATATTCTGCGAATAGCAATTTTCCAGGGAAAATACCTGAAGGCTGAACAGGCTCTGAAAGAAATAAAAATGCTGCTCGACAAAAGTGAATACCATCACAGCCTGAAAAACTACGATATTTCTTATGCCTGGTATTGCTATATTCTTGGTATGCCGGAAAAGATTCCCGATTGGCTGACAGAAGATTTTTTACCCTACGGTCATGCAGGTTTTATAGAAAATTTTGCCAACCAGATAAAAGCCCGGTTCTGTTATATGACACGGAATTATTCATCCCTGTTGTCTTATATAGAGGAAATGAAGCAGAGAGAGTCCTTTTTATTCGGACGGGTGGAAATGCTTGCCATGGAAGCCTGTGTTTATTATAAAATGAAGGAAAAATCCAATGCCTATGCGGCACTGTCGGAGGCCTATGATACCGCAGAACCTAACGGTATACTGATGCCCTTTATTGAACTTGGCAAAGATATGCGAACCCTGTGCGCTTCCGCAATTAAAGAATTCAAGGGTACTATTCCCGTCTCCTGGCTGGAGAAACTTAACCGTAAAGCCGCAACATATGCCAAACGTCAATCCTTTGTAATCTCTGAATACCGGCAGGCCAATTGTATTGCGGATAAAGTAACAATTTCCACCAGGGAATCAGAAATCCTTACGGATCTTTCCTTTGGGCTGTCCCGGACGGAAATTGCCGCCAGCCGCAGTCTTTCGATCAATACAGTAAAAATGGTAATCAATAATATGTACATGAAACTGGGCGCCGAAAACATGGTTAACCTTATCCGTATTGCCACAGAACGAAAGATGATTTAACCCTTTTATTTACTGGTCTTTATGGATAGGATTAGCTATGAATTCC
>JAIRRF010000082.1 GCA_031256115.1 Treponema sp. | reverse complement strand
AAAGCGCCGGTGTCCGGGACAAGGTAAAGATAATGGTGGGAGGCGCTCCGGTAACCCAGAGTTTTGCGGATGAAATCGGCGCCGATGCCTATAGCCCCGATGCCGCCAGCGCCGCAGAGCTCTGCCGGACATTTTTCGGATAATTTACGGAAAAAGCATATTTTCCGTGAAAGCTTCGGAAAAATCTGCATCCGCTGCAAGTTCTACTATATTACTGTGAGCAATAATTTTCTTGCAGCGCTGCAGGAATGCCGATTCTATTAAACTTTGTACCGCTCCTTTCAGACTTAGATTACCGCAGACTGCGATTTTTCCAGGTAATGTTTCTGTAAACTCCGGCGGCAGAAGTCCTGTTGCAACGGCATTCTTAATATCTATATAAAAACCCAGTCCTCCGGCAATATATACCGCATCAAGTTTAGCCGGATTCAAGCCTGCCCGCTTACATAGTACCGTGATACCTGAACAGATTGCGCTTTTGGCCAATTGAAACCGGCGTATGTCTTTTTGGGAAATAGTTAATCCCTCCGCCAATGGAAACCCGGTTTCAATATATTCATCCGTTAATGCGCCGGTTTCATCGATTACACTTAGCTGTTTCAATGCCGCAATAGCGTCGATAAGGCCCGCACCGCAAATCCCGCGGGGCATAGAATTTCCCAGGGTGCTGTAAACCAGGGGGCCGCAGTTAAAAATATTGCCTGCCGATACAGGTTTATCATTAATTGAAATCCTGTTGATTGCTCCCGGCAGGGCTCCCATACCACAGGATATTTCTGCCCCTGCAAAACAGGGGCCTGCGGCGGTAGAACAACAGAGCAACCTTTGTTCTGCTTTTTTCCACAGGGCTATTTCACCGTTGGTTCCTATATCCACCAGCAGGGAGTCTTTCTTCCGGTTTAAAATGTCAAGAAAGGCCAGGCCGGAAACAATGTCGGCTCCGACAAAAGCGGAGATCCCAGGCAGTACCCCTATCTGTCCAACAGAAAGGTTTAACTCTTTACCGGGAAAATGTCGTTCTTCCAGAAATACCGGAGTAAAAGGTACTACTCCCATGCCGGAAGGATCGGCGCCGCAAAAGAAATGAAGCATGGTAGTGTTGCCGCTTATCGTTGCCTGTTCAATACCGGAAAGATTCCATTTATAAAGGCAATGTTGCAGTATACCTTCTATTTGCCGGTTTAGAACGGCGGATAATTCCCCGCTTTGTCCATTCCGGGCAGCGTTAATCCGGCTCATTACATCGGCGCCGAAGCTCCGCTGATCATTTAATGCAGTAATTGTTTCCAGAGATTTTCCCGAACCCAGATCGATGAGTTCCGCCTGGACCGTCGTGGTGCCAATGTCTACTCCGATTCCGGCGTGAAGAACCTTTTTTCTGCCCGGCTTTTCGATGCGTTTCGGTTTTGTATCGGCAGAAAGATCTGTTATGGTTTCCGCAATAATTTCTTCTTCGGGCAGCTCAATAGTAATGTCCGAAAGGGTTGTTCCCCGGCAGGCGGAAAAGGAATCCCCCGGCTTTGGAATCACCTTGGTATCCCTAAGTTCCACGGTTCCCTTAAGTAGGGTAATTCGGCATTTGCCGCAGATCCCCCGGCCCCCGCAGGGAGCGGAAAGAATAATGCCGTTCCCGGTCAGAGCCGCCCCGGGCAGAGCCGCCCTGATAAGGGCTTCAAGGATAGTATCACCGGGCCGGGATTCGCAGGATCCGCGCCCTTGAACAGTGATATGCAGCATATAATTTTGATATTATGATGGATCATGGATTTGCGGGAAGTCCTTAATTTTACCCAACTGGAAAAACTTCTGGGCTATTTTTCATTGCTTACAGGCCTTGACGCTGTCCTCCATGATACAACAGGGACTGTCCTTTTGGCCCGCAGAAGATCCGGCATCATCTGCGAAGAAGCCGGGGCTTGCAGCCTTTGCCGGGAGCATCTTGCGGCGGGAGGAAAAAAATCAATGGAACTGGGAGAACCATACATTTACGCCTGCGGCTGCGGCCTGGTAATGTGTTCTTCCCCGGTTGTATTCAACGAAGCCTTAATCGGTTCCATTGCCTGCGGCCCCGCCATGCTCTGGGAAGCGGATGAAATCGCCCTGGAAGAAATAATAAAAAAAACCTCCGGCATGGATCTGTCTGTAAACGAAGAACTGCTAAAGAGCATCCCATCCTATGAATGTTTGAACATCACCGCCGCCGCCCAGCTTTTATTTATTATGGTAAACAGCCTTACCAGGGAACACTCAAGATTTTTACAACAGCGGGAACGAATCACCGAGCAGCAGGGAACAATCGCAAACCTGATAATGGAAAGAAAAATAAACGCCGCGGGGATCCGGGAAATTGAAAAACGCAGTGCCCTGGCTTATCCGGTGGATAAGGAAAAGGAACTTATCGCCTTTGTCCAGTCAGGAAAAAAGCAACAGGCCGCAGCTCTTTTAAACGATATATTAAGTGAAATTTTCAGCATGGCCGAAGGCAGTATGGATACCATGCGGGTAAAACTCTTTGAGCTTTTAGCTTTTCTTTCCCGGGCGGCGGTAGATGCCGGCGCTCCCCTTAAAGAAGTAAACGCCATAACCAAGGAAGCCTTTGAAATCTGCGAGGATCATACCGGTTTTGAACAGCTTTGTTTTTTAACCACCAAAGCCATGGAAGGGTTTATTGATACGGTATACCGGAACCGGGATCAGAAATTAACCAGTTTCCATCTAACCAATGCCATAGAATACATCCAGGAACATTATATGGAGGATCTCCCCCTGGGTGCCGTGGCTTCTTCGGTATATGTCAGCGAATATTACCTGTCACATTTATTCAGGAAGGAAATGAACCAGACCTTTTCCGACTATACAGCAAAAGTCAGGATAGGCAAAGCCCGGGAATTTTTACGTGAGGATCCTTCCGTCCGGATTCAGGAAGTCGCGGATAGAACAGGCTTTAACGATCCCAATTATTTTGCGAAGATTTTTAAAAAGTATACCGGTGTTAGTCCAAGGGAATACCAGGGTTTTTTCAAGTAAACATGCCCATGAAGAATTAACATAGAATAAAAACCAAAAGGGAGCCTAATCCTATCCGGGGGCTAGATGGTCATGGCAGTTTTCTACGGACGCTTTGGCGTCGCTTTTCTAAACGCATGCCATACGCCCCCGCCTATGCTTAGGCTCCCTGCAAGTATATATATTCAGTAAACACTTCATGGGCATATTTCTTTTTTCCCAGATAGACTCTTCGGATATCCGTGACGAGTCTGACCGGCTTTTGTGAATATTATCGATTACCAGCCGCGCCTACCCCAGCCGCCGCGTCCAGCGCCGGAACCGGCAGGTCCATAACAATATCCGCATCCACACCATGTGCCATAACCACCATAATTATTAGCAAGCAGGTCATAAGTTTTTCCGTTAATGGTCATTTGGACAGGCTGCAAAATATTTCCGGAAACATTTCCCATAATAGTAATACGGGCTCCTTCTTTTAAACTTTCAATAAATCCAATATAACGTTCAAGCGATGGAACAAAATAAACCATATTTCCGGTTGAAACAGCTATGTGCCCATTTTGCAGTTGAAGTGTCCCTTCAACAGTTATTGTTTGAGTATAAGCACCCCTTGGATTACCCCTGCCCTGGGCTGTAACCGTACCGATTACTAAAAAAACTATGACCAATACAAAGCACAGCTTTTTCATAAAACCCTCCAAAATACAGGCATACTCAATTTATTATTTAATTATTCATGAATTATATATTTATGTCCATATTTACTTTACCCCCTTTCATAAATACAAGTAACATTATTGCAGAAATTAATGACAGGGATGCACCAAAAACAAAAGGAACAATTGGACCAAATTTATTCCATAATAATCCTGCAAATATACTTGCAGGCAGCAGCGCTATTCCCGCTATAGTGGAATGAAGCCCAAGCATAGTTCCTTTTAATTCAGGCGTTGCAACTTCCGCAACAAATGCCCTTTCTACCCCTGCAATCATTGCGGTATATATGCCAAAAAGACCAAAAACTACATACAACCCAAACATATTATTGGACAGAGCAAATCCTAAATAACAAAGGGTAAATGCGAAATATCCAGGTACAAGTAGATTTTTACGTCCGATTTTATCTGACAGTTTTCCAAGCGGTATTGAAAGTAATGCGGCAACAGCATGATAAACAAAGAAAAGAAATACAATACCGGCATCATCAAAACCCAGCGTTTTTGCTTTTAGTACGAAAAAAGCATTTGACGAATGCCCAAGTGTAAAGATAAAAACAATCACCAGATAAAGCCTTAATTGACTGTCGATTTTATTCAAATTCTTCCAAAATGGTTCTCTTTTATTAATACTCCTAACTTGCTTTTTTTGTTTGACAAACATGAACATACTCAATCCCAATACCGCAGGGAAAATTGAAAGAGCAAAGAGCCGTTTATAATTATATTCACCGCCGGAATTTCGGATAATAAAATAAGTTATGAGTATTCCAAGTCCTGCACCAAACATATCAAGTGCTTTATGCAAGCCAAATGCCTTACCCATATGATCTTTATCTATGCTTTCAGCTACTAATACATCACGGGGGGCAGTTCGTACCCCTTTCCCAATGCGGTCAATTACCCTTGCTCCCAAAACTCCAATCCAGGATGCAGCGAAGATTAATGCAATTTTATAAATTACACCGCCGGTATAGCCGGAAAATGCAATCAGCTTTTTCTTTTGAAACCTGTCTGTCAAGTAACCGCTGTATACTTTTAGTAAACTTGCAAGGCTTTCGGCAATTCCTTCAATAATCCCAATCAAAACCGGTGTTGCACCAAAAACAGAAACAAGATATAAAGGAATTAAGGGATATACCATTTCTGTGCTAATGTCAGTAAAAAAGCTGATTAAGCCAATGAAAACAACATTACTCAAAATCTATTACTTCCATTAATTATTCGAAAATATGAACTATTCCTTCTGCCTCTTAACATATTATTAACTGTTCGCTCTTCACTGTCCACTGTTCCTTCCTTCCTGAAGACCTCTCGCAGAGCACGCCTGTCCAGCACCTGAATTTTCAGGTGCTGGACAAAGCACAGAGGGAAGACAAGGAGTTTGAACTTTGATTTGTGCTTGTTCTGATAAAAGCCCCAGTAGAGCCTAAGTTCAACAGGCTCCTGGACCATTGTTACTTTACCCCGTGACAACGGAGGCGCTGGATGTTATACTTACAACAGGAGTTACCGTTATGGAACTTGATTATACGTATTGGAAAGACGATGGATGGTATGTTGGTCATCTGGATGAGTATCCTGAATATACCACCCAAGGTGAAACCTTTGAAGAATTTGAAGATATGCTTCGTTCTTTATATGAAGATATATTGGGGTTAAGCCTGACAAACTAATAGACACCATTGTCTTGCCTTGTTATCTGGGTAACGGTGGAGGTAAAGGAGGAGGTGCGGATCCAAAAATATCGGCAAGCTCATCGACACTTCCAGCTGCAACCCATTGTTGCATTCCTTCTTTCCAAACAAGACTATTTCGCTGTAATCGACCTTGTTGTAATAATACTTTCAGATCATCAATAGAATATGGTCCGCTTTGTTGTCCGCCAAGCACAACAAAATATTGAGATGGTTTGTTTTGACTAGAAGTTTGAATTATACCTGTTTGACTTTGAATTAGCTGGTTCCCTTGTGGTACTACTTCAATGTTGGTTTGATCTAATTCCCATGTTTTAAACGCACCTCTCCTTGCCAGAAATGATATTCTGTTTGAATTTGCTGTAAGAGGAACTACATTAGAAAGGATACCATCATCTACAATGGTAATAAGATGGAAACCGTTTTGTACTTTAACTTCTGCACCATCTTTAGTTTTTTCATATGGTACTCCAACACCGTCTATATAAATATGGAGCTTATTCCACAAAGTTTGAATTCCCAATCCTACTATAATTGCACTTGCATTCCATTTGGTCTTCACTAATACCACAGACTCTCCAGGTTTAGGAGCCATAAAACCTTTATCGAATTTTGCAATGTCATAATCCAAATTATTCAGATCCTTGACCATAAATGACTTTGCGGTAATAGTAACTATTGTGGCATCATTGTTACAATTTACCTGTAAAGTCTTTTGATTCTTATCCAACTTCCATTGATTCTTTTTATATTCAGCCCATCTCAAAGTGACAGTTCGAGTCCCATTTCCGACAGCAACTGTTTCTATTCCTCCAGTGCGAACATATCCGGCAATATTTCCATCTACCATTATTGCAAGACCAAAATCTTTATTATGTTTCCGGTATGAGTGTTGAAAAACAATAACTATTTCTGCTTGTCCTGCAATTACATTCACTCCTAAGTTTGATCGAGAAGGATTATGCGTTTGCTGTTGCACAGCAGGTTGGGCGTGGCCAATCAAGCTAAACACTACCGTAACCCCAACCAATAGGGTTAACATTCCGCAAAGTCTTTTCTTTAACATGAAAACTCCTTTGAGCCTTTTGCAGCTCTTTCTAATGAACCTTCAACACCTCTGGCACTTGTAGAAGAATTACGTACTACAGCATCTCCAGTGGCAGATAAATCTTCAATAGTTCTCAACGGATTCCGACTTACAACTGAAATATTCATGATAGAAATATAAACCATCCCATCTGGCGGTTCCTTCAACAGTTGCTCTAACCGTCCCAATGATTTGTTCGCCTTTTTGCAAAGGCCTTTTACCCTTATTTGGTGAACCTGCATAAGCCGGTGAACTTGCATAAAAACCAAAAATACAAAAAAACAAGCAAACTAATCCAATTTTTATCATCCGGTTTTTCATAAGACCTCCATGGATTTTCCGGGTATATATTGTTCCTGAAGTATTAATCATTTTTCGCATAAACAAGCTCCGTAATTATTACTATAATTTGCTCTTTCATCGTTTTTTTCCTTTTCATCGTGAGCAAATACCAGGGCTTGCAAAATACCAAGGATATAGTCTTGTTTATCCTCCGGAAGAGAGGTAAAATCCGCAGTAATTTTGGTTAATTTTTCCTCTTTA
>JAIRRF010000207.1 GCA_031256115.1 Treponema sp. | reverse complement strand
CGGGAATCCGGGTATTGTTGGGCGAGTTTTTCCACTTCGTCTAAATAAGAATCACTCAGATATTTAAAAAACATTATAGGCAGCACATAATCTTTGTAGTTTGCAGCATCCAGGGTATCCCGTAGGGAATCCGCCCCACGCATAAGGGCGCTTTCAATGTCTCTTCTGGTGGTCATGAATACTCCTTGTCTTTACTTAATATCGAAAAAATGAACTTCATCATAGTTGGTTCTTCTTGTTCTAATTTTTTCCTAAGCTGACATAATTGGTGATAGCTTTTATAATAATCGCAAATAGTGTGTTGTTTTTTTAGAGAAGGAACTTTGATTTCTAAATTTAACAATGACTTGACAGTTATGGCTCTTTGGGCTATTCCAAAGTAATTTACCAGCAGACGTTCAGCGACAAAATCCTGAGACAGATACAGACATAGGTATTCGGGTAGGACAGACTTGCCTGGCTCAACACTGACCATTTGGGAAGGAATAAGGTAGCCTTCAGTCTCCTTTGTTATAACCACCGGGTTAAAGGGGAAGAATAACTTCATCACAATAGTTCCGGTCTTGGTCATACATTTGTTTCGTATTGGTTCTTCCGAATAATAAGGTTTTGTTGCTTCTAGGTTGATGTTGTTGTTTTCCAAAGACCGTAATGTAAGCTGCTGGTGGGTATATAATGAGCCTTCTTCCGCCTTTTTCCGCGCTAAAATAAGCCCTATTTGGATAGTGGAAATATCTCCTAAGAACAATATTGCCATATAACAAATATAGCAATATTTATGAAAATGTCAATATAATTATGCAATATTTTAAATATTTCGAAAAATATCTAAATAGTCAATTCCTCAGCACCCACAGGCCGGATCCGAAGTACCGTAAATGATCCGGGGCCGAATACTCCGTCCATAACCAAACGGTAATCTTCCAGCGCCGGAATGGGAATATAGGCTTGGATGGTGCCGGCGAAACCGCCGCCGTGGACCCGGTAAGCGCCGGACAGATCCCTGGTTCGGAGGAAATTCCTGGTCAGGGCCAATGCCACGGAAATACCCTGCTCCTTAATATTATGGGCAGAATATACATTTTGCAGAAGCTCCCAGGAAGAATCCCCCGACTCGTTTACCAGCTTCAGGTATGCCGTCATGGCTGCCTGCTTCGATGGCTGATCCAGAGCGGAGTGCAGTCTTTCCAGGGCTGCGTGCATATCCGCGGCCCGCTGGTTTTCGTCAAAGAAATGGAGCGCCCGCAGTAACGCCCGGTCGCCCAGCTTCTTCCGTATTTCCGGGGCTTGTTTTTCGACAGCTTCTCTTTCACATTCCCGAAGGACTTCTTTGCCAAAGCAGGCGGCTACGGCCTTCATTTCGCCGGGGATGGCAGCATAATCAGGGGTTAGATTCGCATGGCTTCCCCCGGTATTTACCACACAAAGGGCATAAGCGGCGGCGGACAAATCCACATCCACCTGCTTTACCTGTGGTTTTGCTTGATTGGAAAAGTCGATGGCCACAGCCCCCCCATAGGCGCATGCCGTTTGATCCATAAGGCCGCAGGGTTTGCCAAAGTAGAGGTTTTCCGCTTTCTGGCCTATTTGGGCGATTTCCAGGGAACTGCATTTGCCCTGGTGGTACAGGTTGTTGATGATGCGCCCAAAAAGCACTTCCACCGCTGCCGAAGAGGAAAGGCCCGAACCGGGCAGCACCGTAGAATCGGCATTAACGGTAAATCCTTTTACCGCTGCACCGCGGGCGGTAAATCCTGCCGCTATACCCCGGATTAGGGCTTCGGTTGCCCCTTTTTCGTTTTCTTTCGGTTCCAAATCGGGTTTACCGTCTGCTCCGGTAAGATCCACTATGACGTCGGGGTATCCGGTGGAACGGAAAAAAATCCGGCTGTCTGTCCGGGGGGCCACAAGAGCGGCCTGATCCAGTTGAATCGAAGCGGCCACCACCCGGCCCCGGTTATGATCTGTATGATTTCCGCCCAGCTCGGTACGGCCCGCGGCGGTAAAGATCCGGAGATCGCCATCGGCTTCGGGAAAACTGCTCTGCGGAAAATCTTTTTCGTTCTGCAGCTCTTTAATTAAAGCGGCATAGCGTTTTTTGCCCGCTTCCGCTCCTTCCGGCCCATAGAGTTTTTCAAAGAGGCCCCGGGCTCCGGGTTCATCCAGTTTTTGTAACAATTCTTTTCCAATCATTGTTACAGTATACTACCATTTACCAAACTTTGGCGCTGACATCCTCCATACCCAGTTCCTTGTATTTTTCCGGCAGGGGAACGGCTTTTTCCCTGTCAAAAGAACAGGCCTTGTAGAACTGATCCAGGGCCGCTTCCATGTCGGCTACCCGGCCTTTGGGCGCGCCGCCGAAGGCTCCTTCGGTCATAAAACGTTTCGGCAGGCGGTCATGCTCCCGGCGGAAACCGCGCTTGTAGTTGATTGCCCTTTCAAGAGCGATGGTTCTTTCGGCGGTACGCAGCAGTTCATGTTTGTCGATTGTAATTCCGGTAACCGCCGTGCAGATCGCCGCCAGGGTGGTGGCGGTCATTTCACAGTTAATTACATTGAAGTCGCAGATACCGGCCAGGTTGGTGACCACAAACATTTCCTTAACTGCCTTAAGCCAGGTTTTGTCCTCGCTGTCGTTAAAGGGGTCTTTCGGCTCGGTAACGCCCAGATCGGGGTAGAGGTAGCCAAAGGCGTCGATTGTAGCCGAGTAGGGCCGCATGTGGCAGGCGCCCCGTTCGCTGGTTCCGAAGGCGATGGTCATGGAGGAAGAACCCCTGGGATCGGTGGCGGAGATTTCCATATCCTTTACCGTCATGCAGTAGTCAAAGGCGTTTTTACCGATTTTTCTTGCGGCGGCGGCGGAGCCGTCTGCAAAGAGATCGCCGCAGCCTTCCCTAAGCCCCATTTTCCGCAGCATTTCCGCCATGGCAGGCCCGTTGCCGAATTTCATTTCCAGGCCGTCCGTATCCGCCTTGGTGATGATCCCCTTTTCATACCATTCCATGATGGCGCTTATAGTAGAACCGCCGGAAATGGAATCGATGCCGTACAGGGTAGTGTAATACCCGGCCATGCAGATGCTTTCGTAATCGTCGACTCCGCAACGGGGGCCGAAAGCGGCCAGGGACTCATATTCCATTTCCCCGACCTGTACATCTCCCATGACAACATACTTATGGCAGCCCAACTGACAGGCATAACAGGCCCGGCGGGTAACTTTATATTTTTCCGTATTGTTCCAGAGGGCCGTAGGTAGTACGCCTTCAATACCGTCAAACTGGTTCTGTAACAGATTTCTGGTAGGAAGAAGTCCGCAGTCGTTTGCGCCGCCCACCCAGGCGGGTGTACCGTAGGCATGAACCGGCCCCCAGGTGTAGGGTTCTTCACGCACTTCACGGCAGGCGGTTTTGAAGGCCTGCATGAATGAGTCCTTATCTGCCACTTCTACCATACCGTCACCCCGGACAGCGACAGCCTTTAGGTTCTTGCTTCCCATTACCGCGCCGGGTCCGCCGCGGCCCGCAAAACAGTCATCGCTGAAAATGCAGGCCAGGGCTGCCAGCTTTTCTCCCGCCTGACCAATACAGGCAATTTTAAAGTTCTTGCCCAATTTTTCCTGCAGGGCTTCGGTGGTCTCCCGGGTATCTTTGCCCCAGAGATTGCCTGCGTCCCGTAATTCCACCTTGTCGTTATCCACAAAAAGAAAAACAGGCTTTGACGCTTTGCCGGTAAAAATAATACTGTCGTAACCGGCGAATTTCAGTTCCGCTCCCCAATGGCTGCCCACATTGGCGGCCCCGATGGTATTGGTAAGCGGGGAAATAAAACACACAGAAGTGCGGGACGCCGAAGGAGTCGGGGTACCCGTAAGAGGAC
>JAIRRF010000187.1 GCA_031256115.1 Treponema sp. | reverse complement strand
ACCGGGCCGAGCATTGCTTTGGGCGGGTCGGTGATTTTTGGTACAAGGATTACAGCCACAAGACCTACGCAGATTGAAGTGGCAAAGGCCGGAATATGAAGGCTCTGGGTCATTAAAATAAACGTTGTTATATAAAATACATGGCATAAAAGGAAGGCGGCCAGACCGAGCTTGAAAAATTTCGGTTCGTCTTTTCGTATTAATAAGATGTCGCCGATCCATGCGAATAGTAACGCTATAAGAGCAACGATAAGCATAGGGGCTGCGGTTGTAAAATAACCAATAAAAAGAACAGGCATGAGCGCCGTTTTTAGGACCCTCCGTGCTTTTTCCCAAAAACGGATCGCACTTACTTCGTGGACAATACCAACAAGAACATAAACACCAAGAATAATGACTGACATGGCTGCTCCTCTCATATTCTCCGAGATGACACCGGACCGCTGAATACCTTTCCAGCGGCTGACTGAAAGCAGCCGCTGTATAGTTTTGGTGTATTCACCAAAAAACAACCTTCCAGCGGCTGATGGGAGTCGAACCCACGTCTCCAGCTTGGAAGGCTGGGGTAATAGCCGTTATACGACAGCCGCATATGATTAGCGTAGCAGTATGCAGAATTATTGTCAAGTAATATATTCGGCCCATGTGTCAAAATTATCCGGCACATTAATTCCTTCCGTTGGTTTTCCAATTCTGCAATGAATAGCTGTTCCCGGCAGGGGTTTTCCGTCCTGGCATTCCGGGATAAGGACTTTTAAATAATTATCGGTCAGGGCAGGAAAAAAAAATGCATCCGGAGAATCAGCGCTGGATTCTACTACCGCTTCTGTTATTCTTCCCAGCCACCGGTCAATATAGGCATGTCTGCCCTGCCGCGAAATTTCTGCCAGAATGTTTAACCGCTCCCCGGCAATCCTTTGACTTACCAAAGCTTTCTTTATTCCGGCCGCGTATGTTCCGGGACGCTTTGAAAAAGGAAATGCGTGTATCCATGCAAAATCTATGTCCCTGCACAATTGCAGGGTTTTTCCAAAATCATCTTCTGTTTCTCCCGGAAAGCCGGTAATAATATCACAGGCCAAAAAGGGATCGTTCCTGTTAATCCTAAGTATTTCAGCCGCCCGAGAGACTTGCCATGCACGGTAGGACCGTCCCATGGCTGATAAAACCGAATCACTCCCCGATTGGACTGAAAGATGAAAATGATTTCTGATTCGTTTATGGGCAAGTATCTCTAAGATTCCATTCTCGTCAATATCCTGGCCGGAGAAAAAAAATTCAGGTTCCAGGGATGAAAGACGCATAGCAATACGGGCGGTATTATCCAGCAAATATTTAAGCAAAGCCGCAAGAGACAATGCTTTCCCGGACGGATCACGGTATTGGCAGATATTGACCCCGGTGATTACCGCCTCAGCCATACCGTCATCTTCCAATGTCTTAAGCCTCTGCAGCAGCTCCGTGGAATCAAGGCTAATGCTTTTTCCGCGGGCAAGAGGAACCCGGCAATAAGTACAGGAACCGTCACAGCCGTCTTGAATTTTTAAAAAAGCCCGGGAGTGATACGAAAAACGCCGGGGCTTAAACCGGAAAGGGTCCGGATCCTTCATGATATCCGGATCGCTCCGGCTGTATAGAGGCCAGTGTTTCAATGACTCTGATATACTGACTCCTTTCCGGAAAGAGTCTGACAGAAACCGTGGAAGATCAAGGATCTTATCCTTGGCTTGACCGGGGATTACAAATAAGTCTTCTTCTTTAGGATTACTTAAAGCTTTTATGGCTTTTTTTTCAAGCTGGGCATAACAGCCGGTAACAAGGACAATACAGCCTTTTTTGAGACAAAACCTGATAATCCTCCGGGCCTTTTGTTCGGCTTTTGATGTAACAGTGCAGGTGTTGATGACACAGACTTCCGGCGAGGAATCTTTACAAAAAATCCAAGGTACTATTGCAAACCCTTCATCCCTGAAGGATTCCGAAAGAGCTTCGGTTTCAAGCTGGTTAAGTTTACATCCCAGAGTATAAAAAGAAACGGAAAGCAAGACGTCCTACCGGTTCTGTAAACGTGTTCTGGACCGTTCGAGTCCTTTACGGGCATCGGCCAGGCTTTCATTAAGATGAAGAGCCTGTTCATAGGCGGCTATAGCCTGCTGGAATTCACCGGCATTTTCCCGGGCATAGGCCAGCCTGACCCACCATCCGGCATTCCGGGGCATATAATATACTGCTGTAGAAAGGGCGATATCAGCCCTGCGGTAACGGCCCTGGCGGATATAAATTTCACCTATATAGTAGTATACGGTATTAATACGGGCTCCCTGAGGAGCTAGGTTAACATATTCCTGAAAATATTGCAGTGCCTCGTTATTCCTTCCCTGAAAATAACATACCTCCCCAAGGATTTCTATAATCCGAGGATCATAACGGCTGATATTCCTCCCCGTCAAAGCATAGGTCCGCCCTTCCTCATAACGGCCCAAACTAACTAAACTCCAGCAAAGTATTACTATTGATTCCAGGCTGCCTTGATTAGCTGAAATCTCCGCCTTACAGATCCGGACTGCTTCCTCATAATTTCCGTTCCTGTATTCCTGCAGCGCATCCCTGCGCTGCGTTGTCCATTGGGCTTCCAAAAAAAAAGCCGGCAGCAGCAAAAAACAAAGATATATTACAAATGGTTTTTTAAGAAAGAAACAAACCGGCATTTTTTACTCGGAATATTTTTTTTCGATCATGATGCAGCGGCCCGAAAAAAAACACCCTGCTTCCATGTTAATCTCCGGGGCAGTTATGTTTCCGGTTAATCTTCCGGTTAGAGCCACTTCCACTCTGGATTCGGCATTGACATTTCCCTTGACTGTTCCCAGGATAATCACCTTTGATGCCCTGATATTTGCAGTCACAACTGCATCTTCGGCTACCATTAATAGACTGGAACCGTTAATCTCTCCGGAAACTTTACCTTGCACCAAAAAAGGTTTTTCAAAACGCAGGGTGCCGGAAAATTCAATATCCGGCGATAAAACCGTATCAAAATCCTCAAGTTCCATCGCATCGTTGTGAACATCCGTCATAATCCCACTGTATATAACTATTCACTATTCGTCAATTAAGCGGTATGATGAAAAAAGGAGAAAAAATATGGATTTTGTAAAGGAAATGAGGGCTAAAGCAGCTTCCCTCCAAAAAAAACTGGTTCTTCCCGAAGGAACTGAACCAAGAACGGTAAAAGCCGCAGCTATTCTTATGGACCAGGGATTGGCTTCCTCGGTAACTCTTTTGGGCAACATGGAAGCCGTTCGTGCTGCTGCATCCCGGGAAGGGGTAAAAACGGAAAAAGTAACCTTAATTGATCCGGCCAACTCTTCCCTGTTAGAACACTATGCCAATGAATTGTATGAACTTCGTAAACATAAAGGTATGACTCCCGAACAGGCAAAAATTGACATTGTGGATCCTCTCCGATGGGGAGCCATGATGGTCCATATGGGGGATGCAGACGCCATGGTTGCCGGTGCCGAAAACACCACCGGGGATGTACTCCGGGCCGGGCTTGCAATTATTGGCACCCTGCCGGGACTAAAAACCGCTTCGTCATGTATTGTAATGACCGGCATGGATTCATCAATAGATGGAGCGCCTTTGGGCAAAGACGGATCTCTTATCTTTTCCGACTGTGCCGTGATTCCCGATCCGACGGCGGAACAGTTGGCGGATATTGCGGAAAGCACCGCCCAGTCATGCCGGGAATTCCTGGAAACTGAACCGGCGGTGGCACTTTTGTCATTTTCCACCAGGGGTTCCGCAAAACATGACGATGTTACCAAAGTTCAAAACGCCGTAGAAATCCTAAAAACAAGAAACCCGGGATTCTTATTTGACGGCGAACTCCAGGCCGATGCCGCCCTGGTTCCTTCTATTACGGAGAAAAAAGCCCCAGGCAGCCCTGTCCAGGGCAAGGTTAATACCTTGGTCTTTCCGGACCTGGGAGCGGGGAACATCGGTTATAAGCTGGTTCAGCGTTTAGGCAGGGCGGATGCCTTCGGGCCTTTTCTTCAGGGTTTTGCAAAACCAATCAGCGATCTTTCCAGAGGAGCTTCAGTAGAGGACATTGTGGTTACCTGTGCCGTAACCCTTTCCAGGGCAAAATAACCGGGCGGTTTTTGCTTACCGTATGGCAAAATCAGACCAGGATTATTACAACGAATCGGAATTTAGACGAAGCGCCCGGGAGGGAGAAGAAAGACTAAAAGCTGCTTTGGCCGCAGGAAGCCGGAGGGAGTATCCCAAAGCGGTGATGATTCTGGAAGAAATAATTGCCAATTACGAGGGCCCCGCCGAGGCATTCCTTTACCTTGGCAGGGCTCTTCACTGTTTGGAATACCATTCCCGAGCTCTGGCGGCTTTTAACGACTATATTGCCCAAAAACCCCATTCATACCAGGGTTACTTTTTTGCCGGTCGCAGCTGCCTTGTCCTGGGATTTTTTCAACGGGCGATTAACTATTTACAGCAAGCTCTTCTAAGGGAAAAAAACAACAGTCAAATTTTGGCTCTTTTGGGAGCCGCACTATTAAAAGCCCGGCGTTCCGGCGCTGCGGTGGAAATCTTTCAACAGGCAGTGGAAATTGCGCCGGATGATCAACGTATTTACCGGGCATATTTAAATGCCCTGTTTATCCGTGCCCTCAGGCTTTGTAAAGATGAAAAATACCAGTTGGGAATTCAAATGCTCCACTTTGTGCTGGAAAATGGCAGGGACGGGCCCCTGCTTCGGCTGGAACTGGGCAGGGCTTCCAGGGAATTGGGGCTGCTGGAAGAAGCGGTAGAACACTATACCCAGGCTATTCATTTTTCTCCGGAAGATCCCATGATCCGCTGGTACCGTTCATCTATTTATATGGAATTGGGAAGAAAAACTGAAGCCATCGAGGATCTTTCCATTATCCGATCCCAAGGGGCACAGCTTCCGGATCTGCCCTGGACCGGTATTCTGATTGACCGGTTCATGATTATTTCCTTTTTGAAGAACGGTCAATGGCGCAGGGCTGCCGATGCGTGCCGGGATTGGATAAAAAAACGGGGTTCCGAACCGGAAATTCACGCGATCTATGCCGAAGCCCAGCGTAACCTAAAAAATTATTCCGCTGCAGAAAACCACTTGAACCGGGCACTGGAGGCAGACGGCAAAAGTATCCAGCTTTGGTATGCCCTCATGCTGACTGCCTGGGAAGGCCGGAATTTCAAAACATTAAAAAGAGCACTCTACACTGCAAAAAAACTTGGAGGAGAAAAAGATCTCCTTTCCCGGTTTTCTATTCTCTATGAATCGGAACATACCCAGGATACTAAACGGGTCATTACCCTTTTGCAAAAAGCAATCCACAGCCTTGGGCCGGAACCGGAATTAATGTATACCCTGGCCAGAAGCTATCTTAAAATCGGCCTTGTGGAAGCGGCAGAAAGCTGGTTTTCCAAAACCCTGGTTCTGCAAAAAAGGCATGAAGAAGCCTGGCTTGGCCTTATTGCCGCCAGAGAGGTTCTTTTTGAAGAGGGACAAAAAAAATCGGGGAAAAAACTATCTCTTGCATACAGGGAATACCTCGAGAACTGGCCTGACAACCGCAGCATACGCCGGGACGAAGCCATGTTCCTGGTAAAAACCCGTGAATATAAAACTGCGGTAAAAAAACTGGAAGCACTCCTGGCCTGGGATCCTTCCAATCCGGGACTCCGGCGGGTTTTAGCCTATTCTTACCGGAAGCTGGAAAATTACCGGTCCGCAGCCATATACCTTCGGGCGCTGCTGCTGGAAAAGCCAAAAGATATCGGGTTACTTGTAGAATATTGCGGCTGCATTGAACGGGCCGGCAGCGTGAACTATGCCCGGATGATTTTAGAAAAGGCAGCCGCCTACTTTACAAAATCTTCGGAAATACCAACCGCTCTTGGCCTTTTAAGTTACCGTGAGGGGTTTCCGGAAAAATCCTTTGATTATTTTAGGGAAGCAATATCAAAAAACAATAAAGACCCCAGGCCGTTTCACTGGATGCACTTAATTGCAAAAAAAAAGGGGGATTTGGAAGGGGCCGGACGTTATGAAAGAGAATATCAACGGATTATGTCAAACTCATCTGTTTAGGCTTGCGGAAAACCGGAATTTGCCGTATCCTGCATACAGGAAAAAAAGTATACTTTATACGGGGGAATAAACATGGCAAAAAAGAATGAAACGGCAGGCACACCCAAGGTAATGAATCTTTTTGATGCATTCATTAGCGATAAACTGCCCAAGGATCAGGGGTATATCATTTCTTCTTTTATTAATGCGAATACCGGTTATTCTGTTTACGAAGTCATTTCCTATTCCGGTGTAAAGGCAATTTATCCGGAAGGAGACGGTCTTACTTTCCAATCCCAGGGTAAAAAGCTCCATGTCCTGATAGAACCCGCTTCCTATAATTACAAAGGTACAGAACCTTATTTACGGGAAAAACATGATCAGATACCTCTGCGCTTTAATGAAGTCGAAAAATACGTTACCAAGAACCAGTCTACAATTTATTGGGCAAAAAAGCCAATCGAATCGCTTTCTTCATTTACTGTTTCACGGCCCACTGGATTTAATGTTTCTTTTGTGTTCTACAATAAATCTGATCTTTATACCACCCTTGCAAAATTTTTTGAACAGTCCTTTACCAATGATGCAGGACTTTCTATGGCGGATTCCCGCAAAGGCGCCGGGGAAATAACTGTCATTATCAAAAATACCATGAATTTTATCGGTACTTACAATTAGTTAGGCTTTTTGTCTTGTTTCTGCCTTTTCCAGTTCCGCCTGGGCCGCCGCCAACAATGCGATAGGCACAGAATAGGGCGAGCAGGATACATAGTTAAGTCCCGCATCCATACAGAAACGTACATTAATAGGGTTGGCGCCGTGTTCACCGCAGAGACCGCAGACCAGATCGGGCCTGGTAAGACGTCCCCGTTCGACAGCCAGGGATATTAGTTCTTTAACCCGGGGATCCAGGGTACTAAAGGGGTTCCCAATAATCAAGTCGAAGAGGGTGTAATCGGAGATAAAGGCAGTAAAGTCATCCCGGGAAATGCCCAAGGTAGTTTGGGTCAGGTCGTTGGTTCCAAAACTGAAAAACCGGCTGTACTTGGCAATTTCTCCCGCTCCCAGGGCGGCGGCAGGAAGTTCTATCATCGTTCCAATCTGATATTCCAGCGGTTTTGCCTTTTTTTTCTTTCTTATTTCTTCTTCAATATCTACAATACCGGTATAACTTTTTCCTTCGATCTTCTTGCCAAAGGCAATAAGTTTTAGTTCCGAAGCGTTCATAATGACAGGAACCATGATCTCCGGTTGGACATCAATTTTTTCAGAACACAGCTTATAAGCTGCTTCAAAGATCGCTTTTACCTGCATTATATATATTTCCGGGAATGAGACGGCAATACGGCAGCCCCTGTGACCTAACATGGGGTTAAATTCATGCAGGGCTTCCACACCGGCGATAAGCTCCGCCCTGGATATCTTTTTCCCCTTAATCTTTTGCATGTGGTAAATAAAGCTTTTCATTTCTTCGTCGTTATGGGGCATAAATTCATAGAGAGGTGAATCCAAAAGCCGTATGGTCACTTCCTTTCCGGCCATAACTTTAAAGAGCCCGTAAAAATCTTTCATTTGCATAACCTGGAGCTTTGCCAGTGCCCCGGCCCGGTCTTTTGGATCCGGCAAAAAAAGCATTTCCCGGAAAATATTAATCCGGTCTTCCTGAAAAAACATATGTTCTGTCCGGCATACCCCAACTCCGTCGGCGCCAAAGTTTAATGCCAGAGCCGCATCCCTTGATGTATCGGCATTACAGCGGACATGGAAATTGTTAAGGAAACCTTTGGCAATTCCAATAAAGTCCAACAGACCTGATTTCTTGGGGTCAGGCTCAATCAATTTAGCCGTACCAAGGTAAACATTACACTCACCGTAAAAAGGAACCTGCAGAGTTAAATAATCCCCCTCATTAATTCTTAAATCTCCCAATACGGCGGTTTTTCTTTTAAATTTCATCTCCGGGGCTACCAGAGAAGCTTTGCCGTATTGACGGGCTACAACCGAAGCATGTGCCGAATAACCCCCTTCTGCGGTAAGGACCCCGGTGCTAAGTTCAATAGCTTTAACATCCTCAGCAAAGGAGGATTCCAATATCAGGATAAATCGTGTGTCTTCTCCTTTTTGCCGGGCAGCCCTATGCGCTTCCAGCAAAGCGCCTGTACTAAAATAGGCCCTGCCTATGGCCGCTCCGGGAGCGCCGGCTATGCCGCCTTTCCAATATTTCAGGCCCTTTACGCTAAGGGAATCAATCACCGGATGAAGGATCTCGTTAAGCCGTAATGGTTCAATGGATTTTATTAACTCCGCATTACCGATGACCTTCCGTCTGGCCAAATCCAAAAGAAGTTTTAAGTCCGCCTGGGCGGATTTCTTGTCAACCAGACGCTGTTCCAATAGCCATAGCTTTCCGTTTTCTACGGTAAACAGGATTTGACGGATTTCCTTAAACTTGTCTTCCAGCGTCCATGCAATACGTTTAAGCTCTTTATAGTGGACAGGTGCTATCTTTTCTATGGATTGACCGGAAGAACCGCTTTCATTAATTTTCTGCCGGGAGAAACTGCCCTGAAGAATTTTTTCTCCGGTAACCACATTACGGCTAAAGTATGCCCCCGAACAGGAATCTTTTCCGTAGTTTCCGTATACCATAGGGGAAATCATCAAGGCCGTATCGTTGTCGTTTTGATTATCCATCCGGAACATTGAAGAAATTTCACCCAAACATATTAGTATCTGCTCTTCTGCGTTTTCAAAAAAACCTTTTTGGAAAAAACCGGCATAAAAATCCATGTAAAATTCAGCGTTTTTGTTAAGTGGTACGGGCTTTTTTCCTTCATTGCCAGGTTCGTTGGAAGGCCCCCGGATACACAAAACCTGGTCCAACATTGCTAGCTGATCGCTTATTTCTTTTTGCAGTTTAATATCAGCTTCGAGTTCTTTGATCCGTTCTTCAATTTTTAGCACCCCTCGGATCAAAAAAAGCACTTCCCGGACGGCAAAGTCCCTGCCAACCCAGTTACTAAACCCTTTTATGACAGGTTTTGTCAAACCCAGATTATGAAGGACCGGATAATTCGTAATCGCCAGGTTGGAAGAAATAACTACCTTAAGCAGCATTGGATTGTCCGGATCTCCGAAGTGTTTACCGGTAAAAGCGCTGATTCTTCCCAGCGCCGTCAGAAAATCCTTTTTTATTGTTCCCGGATCAATCTTTGAAGCCAAAGTACTGTCAATAATAAAACCCGGAAGAATGGGAAATTTAAGCTCAGCAAATTCGTTAGCTTGACGGCCTCTGATTCCCAGAAATTCGGGAGAAACATTTTTTATAACATCCCTCTGGCTGAAAAAGTGTATTCTTGTATCCATATGGTCCTTAATCAAAAGAGTTTAAGTATGCTGCTTACCGGGCCATGAAGAAAAGCCTCGAATAGATGACTTGCCCCCTGTGCCAGATAACGCTGTAGTTTGGCTACGCCCTTTATATTGCTGCCTGCTACCGCAAATTCAATGGCGCTGCCGTGTTTTACCTTTCCCCATTTAAAAAGGGCGTTAATATTCTGGATCCGTTCACCTTCGTAATAAATATATACCTGAAGATTTGGATATGCAGCATTATAACTGGCAATAATTCGCTTCCAGGCTTCAACATTTCCATTGTGGAAAAATTCGTTCTGTACAACCACAGCATAGCGGGGTGTCATTTTTACCTGTCCGGCCGGAGCAGCCGCACTAACATCGCTGTGAATATTACGGGCGGCTGTCTTTGCTTTCCCCGGTTTTGGTTTTTTGGCAGCTGTTTTAGAGCCTTTGGAAACAGCTTTTTCTTTTATATGTTTTACCGGAAAACTACCCTTTAAAAAAGAAACGGGAGCTTTTATTTTTGTACCTTCAAAAAGATGTATTGCCAGCTCTGCAGCTTTCGTACAATCATCATCCGCCGGGGCATTTCCTTTACCTGCGTAAACCACAAGGAGTTCTCTTTTTTTTAATGAGCCGAAAGCCGAAAGCTCCTCCGGTATTTTTGGATTTGCAACCAAAAGTCCCAGTTCAGGATGATGATACGCCGCTATTAAGTCAATGCCTTTCCATTTTGCAAATTCAGCGGCTAATGAAGATAAATTTTCTACAACTGATTTTAAATTAGCCGAAACGGTCTTATACCCCATTTTGTCTACCAAAAGGATATTCAACACCAAGGCGGAACGGTTCCCGTCCATTTCCTCGTCTTCTATCTGATAAAGGAGGTCCGCCAGATTTTTATTTCCCTCTGCATCTTCCATAATGCTAATGGTTCTTTTAATATGCCGGACAGCGGAATTAAAATTTATCTTGTTGGAAAGAATTTCAAGGTTTGCCAACTCTGTTGCCACAATTTTCTCCTATAAAAAACGCCCCCGAAAATCGGGGGCGTCCGAATCAAAGATTACATTT
>JAIRRF010000064.1 GCA_031256115.1 Treponema sp. | reverse complement strand
TCCGGGACATTTCCGCCCCTCCCAGACGTCCCGAAAGACGAACCTTTATACCTTGGGCATTTCCTTTTTTAATAGCATTGGCAATGGCCTGTTTCATGGTCCTGCGAAAACTGCCTCTGGCTAAAAGCTGGCGGGCAATATTCTGAGCCACAATTTGGGCGTTGTTATCGGCGTTCCGGACCTCTTTAATTTTTATTTGAACCTTTTTGGAAACCAGTTTCAGTAACTCTGAACCGATCTTTTCGATATTCGCACCCTTGACCCCAATAATAACTCCGGGTCTGGCGGTGTGGATCACAATAGTAATACGCTGGGGATGCCGGATAATTTCCAGTTCCGCAATGTCCGCCCCTTTACATTCTTCCATGGCCAGGATAAATTTCCGAAGCTTTAAATCTTCATGAAGGGTAGCGGCGTATTCCCGGGGGTCGACATACCATCTGGAACCCCAGGTTTTATTGATTCCTATCCGGAGTCCTGTAGGATTTACTTTCTGTCCCAGTATTTCCCCGCCTCGTCTATTACCACGGTAATGTGGCACATTCTTTTAAAGAGCATATCCGCCCGGCCCCGGCCCCGGAACCACACACGCTTTAATCTGGGGCCTTCGTTAATCTGAATATCTTTTATGTAAAGCATATCCTCGTCAAGTTTTTTGTTTGTATTCAAAGCATTTCCGGCAGCGGACTTTACGGTCTTACGGATAAACCTGGCTCCCCGGTGGGGCATATGTTCCAACACGGCCATGGCATCGGGATAGCTTTTTCGGCGCACCAAATCCGCCACGGGTCTGATTTTAGACGGAGAGGCAAGAATAAACCTTGTTTCGGCCTTAAAACCCCTTTGATTATTGGCCGGGCCCGAGCCCGATTCAGTCTGCCGGATCTCACTTTTCTTAGCCATTATTTTTTAACCGCCTTTTTATCCGAACCGGCATGCCCCCTGAAGATCCTGGTTGGAGAAAATTCCCCCAACTTGTGACCGACAAGGTTTTCTGTTATGTATACAGGAACCCATGCTTTGCCGTTGTATACGGAGATCGTCCCCCCCACCATTTCGGGAATAATGGTAGAACAGCGGGAATATGTTTTAATCATCTTCCTGTCCCCGGCCTTGCTCATCTCCAGGACCTTCTTGTAAAGGCTCTTTTCGATAAAGGGCCCCTTTTTAATCGATCTCGACACTCCCTAAACTCCTAGGCTTTTTCAAAACTTCAGCTTTTGAAAAAGCTGTCTTAGATTTAATGGAAAAACCGTTTTAACTGGTTTTTCCAACGCCAATTTTTAAACTAACAAAGTTTAATAATTGGCGGCTCCTATTTATTTTTTCCTGCGGCTCATTATAAACCGCGAGGAAGGTTTATGCTTTTTTCTGGTCTTATATCCCTTGGTTGGCTGTCCCCAGGGAGTTACCGGATGTTTGCCCTTGCTTTTTCCTTCACCGCCCCCGTGGGGATGATCCACAGGGTTCATAGCCATACCCCTGACCGTAGGCCGGATCCCAAGCCAGCGCTTGCGGCCTGCTTTGCCCAGGGTTGTGTTCATATGATCCTCGTTGCCTACGGTTCCTATGCTTGCATAACATTTTTTATGAATCATACGGGTTTCCCCGGAAGGAAGCTTAATCGTTACATAGTCTCCTTCTTTGGCTGCGATAAGAGCTCCAACCCCGGCGGAACGAACCAATTGAGCACCCTTACCCAGGGTGAGTTCCACATTATGGACGGTAAATCCTACGGGTATATTTTCCAGAGGCAATGCATTGCCCGGTTCAATGGGAGCATTAGGGCCGGCCTTAACGGTATTTCCTACCACAAGTCCTTTGGGAGCGATTATGTATCGTTTGTCCCCGTCCGCATAATGTATAAGGGCAATATTAGCGCTCCGGTTGGGATCATACTCAATGGCGGCTACCCTGCCGGGAATACCGGTTTTATCCCGTTTAAAGTCTATGGTCCGGTAACGCCGTTTATGGCCGCCCCCTTTGTGACGGACACTGATCCGGCCGTTTCCGTCCCGGCCTGCCCGTTCGGCCCGGCCCGAGGTAAGAGATTTTTCCGGTTTAGCTTTTTTGCTAAGCTCGGAATAATCCAAACTGGTCCATTGCCGCATCCCGGCAGTAATCGGTTTATATGTCTTAATCATAATTAAACGCCCTCAAAAATGGCGATTTTCTCATCCTTGGCCAGCCGTACTACGGCTTTTTTCCAACTCGAAGTATAGCCAGGCTTGTTCCGCAGTCTCTTGGGTTTACCTCCGACTATCATAACCGTACAGGATATGGGATGTACCTTAAAAAGCCTCCGTACAGCCTCTTTTATTTCAATCTTGGAAGCCCTGGCATCTACTTTAAATACGTATTTTCCCTGTTCACGCAGGATGTTGGATTTTTCTGAAAGAACCGGTTCTATTAAAATCGATTCATAGTTCATGTGCCGCTCCTTGGCTTTCACCATAAAATTCGTTCAAATTTTTTGCGGCTGTTTCCAAAAGCAGCACCCGGCGGCCGTAGAAAAGTTCATGGGCATGCAGACGGTTATAGGAAAGGTAAGAAAGCCAGGGAATATTTGCCGCCGCCCGTTTGGTAGCAGGATCGTTGTCCTTTAATATAAGCACAGTCCGTTGCGGTTCTCCAAAATTTTCGAGCAATTTTACCAACTCTTTGGTTTTTCCTGATTCTATGGAAAAATCTTCTACTACTTTAAGGGTTCCGCTCTGCATTTTCAGGGAAAGGATTGTTCTCATGGCAAGACGTTTTGCCTTTTTGGGAATTGTATATGAAAAATCCCTGGGTTTTGGTCCAAAAATCGTACCGCCTCCCACAAGAAGTGGGGATTTTTTATCACCCCGCCGTGCCCGGCCAGTTCCCTTTTGCCTATAAGGCCTGGCATTGGAACCGTGGATTTCACCCCGGTCTTTGGTCGAGGCGGTTCCCAATCTTTTATTGGCAAGCTCATTATTTATTGCATACCAAATGACTTCGCTGTTTTCCGGCAGACCGAATACGGCATCATCCAATTCCATGCTGCGTAGTTCCCTGCCGTCTATCGAATACACTGTCCCTGTCATATATTCCTACTTCTTAACCGCCGTCCGGACAAGGACCAAACCCTTGTTAATACCCGGCACGGCGCCCCGGATCATCAAAAGATTCTTCTCCGAATCCACTTTAACCAGTCTAAGACTTAAAACGGTGACCCGTTCACGTCCCATACGACCGGGAAGTTTTTTATTCTTAAAAGTTCTATGAGGAAAAGTGTTCTGTCCTGTGGACCCGGGTGTCCGGTGATGCTTTGAGCCGTGGGAGGATTTCCCTCCGCTGAAACCGTAGCGCCTGACAACACCCTGAAACCCTTTTCCTTTACTAATGCCGGTAACATCTACATAACGGCAATCAGCAAAAAGTTCCGCTCCCAGATTGTCCCCGGTTTTTACATCCTTTTCAAAATCCCTGAACTCCTGAATTGTTTTTTTGGGGCTAATCCCTTCGGGAAACTGTCCTGCCCTGGGCTTGCTAAGCCGGTTTTTCTTTACTTCCCCAACTCCCAGGACCACTGCTTCGTAGCCGTCTTTTTCTTTTTCTTTCCGGGCGATGACCGTATTCGGATCGATCCTGATTACCGTTACAGGTATGAAGTTACCTCCATCATCAAAGATCTGA